>CAZMKQ010000004.1:51956-70959 GCA_964566955.1 uncultured Caldilineaceae bacterium
GAATGGCTGCCGTGCGTACCTTTGTTTCGCAGCAGCGCCCGGGCAGACTGCTGCTGTACCTGGTCACGGCCGCAGTCCTGGTGGCCGTGGCGTTTCCGGCCTATTGGCTGGTAACCACGGCCTTCAAATATGAAGTCGACACCATCGTCTCGCCTCCGATCATCCTGCCCCTGCGCGGTACCCTGCGCAATTTCACGGATGTGCTCCGGGTGGAACACATCGGGCAGTTCTTCCTCAACAGTGCCCTCATTGCCCTGGTCAGTACCGGCCTGGGGGTGCTGCTCGGTTCCATGGCGGCCTACGCCCTGTCCAAGGTTTACATGGCCTATCGCATCCGGCAGATCATCATGATCTGGATCCTGATTGTGCGCATCTTCCCGCCCATCACCACCGCCATTCCGTATTTCGTGATCATTCGCGGCCTGAACCTGTCCGACACCCATGTGGCCCTGATCCTGACCCACACCGCGTTCACGCTGCCTTTCGTCATCTGGCTAATGCTGGGCTTTTTCCAGGATTTGCCGGATGCCATCGACAAGGCGGCAGTCATGGACGGCTGTTCGCTGTGGCAGCGCTTTTGCCAGATCACGTTGCCGCTGGCCCTGCCCGGCATCGCCGTGACCGCGATCTTTACGTTCATCTTCTCCTGGAACGAATTCCTGTACGCCTCGATGCTGACCTCGCGCACGGCCAAGACCCTGCCGGTGGTCATCGCCGGCTACATGTCCGACAAGTTCCTGCGCTGGGGCGAGATGTCGGCCCTGGCGGCCATGATGGTGGTGCCGGTCATGATCTTCGCCGGCCTCACCCAACGGTATCTGGTCCGGGGCCTTACGTTCGGCGCCGTCAAGGAATAGCACATTCGGGATATCGACCATGGCCCAGATCCGTTACCAACATGTCGGCAAGCGCTTCGGAGCCGTACAGGCGCTGGAGGACCTAAACCTGGTCGTTGAGGACCGGGAGTTTGTGACGCTGGTGGGGCCCAGTGGCTGTGGCAAATCCACCACCCTGAACCTGACCGCCGGCTTGGAAGATCCCAGCCAAGGCGAGATTTACATCGACGACCAGTTGATCAATGCGGTGCCGCCGGGCAAGCGGGACATCGCCATGGTGTTCCAGAGCTACGCGCTGTACCCTCACAAAACCGTGCGGGAGAACATCGGCTTTGGGCTCAAGGTGCGCAAGATGCCGCGGGCGGAAATCGAAAGCCGCGTGCAGCAGGCGGCACAGTCCCTGGAGATTGACCACCTGCTGGATCGGAAGCCGCGCCAGTTGAGTGGAGGCCAGCGGCAGCGAGTCGCGCTGGGGCGGGCGATCACCCGCAACCCCAAGGCATTTCTACTGGACGAACCGCTCAGCAACCTGGATGCCAAACTGCGCATCCAAATGCGGGCCGAACTGAAACTGCTCTTTGCACGGGTAGAGGGTACCGTGCTCTATGTCACCCATGATCAGGCCGAGGCCATGACGCTCAGTGACCGGGTGGTGGTCATGCACCAGGGGCAGGTGCAGCAGGTAGGGCCTCCGCTGGAGGTATACAACCGGCCGCGGAATCTGTTTGTGGCCGGCTTTCTGGGCAGTCCCAACATGAACTTCCTGGATTGCCACCTGCACGTCCAGGACGGATTGTGGCAGGTGCAGGGAGAAGACCTGCCGGAGGGGGCGTTGACCCTGACCGAAGCCGATCTGGAAGCCATGGATCTGCTGGCCCACCGGGATCGACTTCAGGGAGCGGCCATCCTGGGCGTCCGGCCGGAAGACATCGCCTTTGGTCCCCGGGCGGAAACCGACACTGCAGGTTCCGGCCTGCCCTGCCAGGTGATTGTGGTGGAACCCATGGGTTCCATGAACATCTTGGTGGTGGCCCTGGGCCGGCAGCGTCTCATGGTCAGCACGGGCCCCGACCAGGATGTCCGGGCCGGGGAGCAGGGCTGGCTGACGTTCAACCGGGCCAAGCTGCATTTCTTCCACAGGGACACCGAACTCAACCTGCGGACCTGATATGCAACTCCTGTAGCTAATGCCTCGGCACTTCTGTGGACCGCACATTCCCTGCGGATGCGGGACTGTTCACGGATGTCTGGCAAACAAGCTCAAGCCTGTTTGTTGTGAGCGCGCATCCCGCTGGCGCTAAATCTCAAGCACCAACCCGACAGGCAAGCAACTCGTCCGTCTTTTCGTTGCAGGGTTGAAAGATTTCGTCAGCACCGGCGGCAAAGGTTCCGTCCGGCGGCGTGGCCTGACCATATTCGTTGTTGCCCCAGCAGGTAAGGGTGCCGTCCGTCCGCACGCCGCAAGTGTGGGCATCTCCGGCACTGACGGTGGCGAAGGTTCCGTCCGGTGGCGTGGCCTGACCAGAGTAGTCGCTACCCCAACAAGCGAGTGTGCCATCCATCCGCACCGCACAGGTGTGATAGGCCCCGACACCAACGACTGCGAAGGTTCCGTCCGGTGGCGTGGCCTGACCAGACTCGTTATCGCCCCAACAGGCGAGGGTGTCATCCGTTCTCACCCCACAGGCGTGGCGTGTACCGGCCCTGACGTCGGTGAAGGTTCCGTCGGGCGGCGTGGCCCGACCATACTCGTGATCGCCCCAGCAAGCGAGGGTGCCATCCGTTCGTACACCGCAGGTATGCCAGAACCCGGCACCAACGGCCGCGAAGGTCCCACCCGACGGTGAGACTTGTCCAGCCTTGCCCCAGCAGGCAAGGGTGCCGTCCATCCGAACACCACAAGTGTGATCGTATCCGACACTGACGCCGGCGAAGGTGCCGCCCGGCGGCGTGGCTTGCCCATACGCATTCCGGCCCCAGCAGGCGAGAGTGCCATCCATCCGCATACCACAGGTGTGATAGTACCCGGCACTGACGGCGGCGAAGGTGCCGCCCGGCGGCGTGGCCCGACCATACTCGTCATCACCCCGGCAGACAAGGGTGCCATCCATCCGCACTGCACAGGTGTGACGGAACCCGGCACTGACGGCGGCGAAGGTGCCGCCCGGCGGTGTGGCCTGATCATGCTCGTTATAGCCCCAACAGGCTGGTGTCCCGTCCGTTCGCACCCCACAGGTGTGGGATCCCCCGGCATTGACGGTGGCAAAGGTGCCGCCCGGCGGCGTGGCCTGCCCAAATTCGTTCCAGCCCCAGCAGGCAAGGGTGCCGTCCACCCGCACGCCGCAGGTATGCCAATATTCAGCACTGATGGCGGCAAAGGTTCCCTCCGGCGGGGTGGCCCGCCCATAGAAGTCATCGCCCCAACAGGCGAGGGTGCCGTCCGGCCGCATCCCGCAGGTGTGATGGGCACCGGCACTGACAGCGGTGAAGACTCCGCTCGGTGGCGTGGCCTGACCAAACGCGTCATCACCCCAGCAGGCAGAAGTCCCATCTGCCCGCACCCCACAGGTGTGGGATCCCCCGGTACTGAAGGTGGCGAAGGTTCCCCTTGGTGGCGTGGCCTGCCCAAATTCGTTCCAGCCCCAGCAGGCAAGAGCACCGTCCATCCGCATCCCGCAGGTGTGGGTCCCTCCGGCACTGACGGCGGCGAAGGTTCCCGCCGGCGGCGTAGCCTGTCCAAATTCGTCCCAGCCCCAGCAGGCAAGAGTACCGTCCGACTGTACTCCACAGGTGTGATAGGCACCGGCACTGACGGCGGTGAAGGTTCCCTCCGGCGGGGTGGCCTGCCCATACTGGTCATCACCCCAACAGGTGAGGGTGCCATTTGTTCGCACACGGCAGGAATGCCAGTATCCGGCGCTGACGGCGGTGATTGCGCCATCCAGCAGCGCGCCCTTCCCAAACTCGTCATCGCCCTGGCAGACCAGGATATGGTCCGCCTGCACACCGCAGGTGTGGGCTGGCTCGGCGTTGACGGCGGAACTGACCCGTTCCACCATATGGTCCTCCAAGGCGTGTCCCGGGATTTCCGGGACTGCATCCCACAGGCGGGCAATGTGGTTGTCACTGCCCCAAGCGTAAACTTGCCTGGCCGAGCTGAATGCCATGCTCGTCATGGTTCCCTTGTGGCCTGCGAAAGGGAACCTGCCTTCACGGGTGTGGTCATCAGACAAGCCGATTTCCATATCGGCCCCATCCGTCAAGTGAGCGTCTTCCGATGAAGACTGCACGGAGGCAACCAGACCTCGACCCGGACGAGACGGGACCCCGTCCGGCATGGTCCCGGCCCAATTAGGCGATGCCGGGACAAGAAGCAGACACAGGCCCACGGCCAGTACCCTGGTCAGGCTCTTCACGGACAACCTCCTCAACCGGAAACCGTTTGGTACAGAGACATCCAGCCACCGAAACGCCATGTCTTGCGATGCCAATGGGGTTGACACCTTGGGCATTGTTTCAAATTTGTTGGCGGGGTCCAAGTCCGGCCTCCCTTGTGGTCCACCCGTCTGGAGACCGTCAGCCGCGTCCATTGCACGTGCAGCTCCGACGGAGTGGCTGATCCTGTATCCGTCGGTCCACGATGCGGTGGGACAACTGATGGTACAGGGCAAAATCGGGTTCGGCCTGCCGTCCCGGCACCCGCAGACTGATGCACGCCGTGCGCCGGTTGGGAGCCAGTACGGTACCGATCAGCAGTGGCCGGGGCAATAGGGGTATGCTGACGGCACCTGATTGTGTCCTCATCAGGTACCTCCATGTCCGTACACACACCGCCGTCCTCACCGGAAGCCATCGCGTCGGGCACCCTGGCCACCTGGTCCGATCATCCGGGGGAGATGGCGCAGTACTTGCAAGCGGTGTTCCCCTTTCGGAAGACGCACCGACGGGCCGTGGGCCACGGCGAAGGCTTGTTCAACACGGTGCCGCGCAAGAACAGCTGGCAGTTGACCAAGGTCCGCGGCGAAGCCAACCCCTACAACTTCCAGCACCCGCCGGATCGTTCCACCTGGTCGTCGGATGCGGTCCGGGAGGCCTTCCAAGCCCATAGGGTGATACCGCTGCTGCTCTGCATGTGCCTGGGGTGGCTGTGGGGTGCTGTCCCGGTTGCCGCCCAGGACGAAGCCCCCTCGCCTGCAGCCGAGGTTTCGGGCCCCTACCGCAACCTGGCGGAACACCACGCCGGCACCTTCCACTTGAAGCGGGAAGGGGACGCAGTGTACGCGACGTTCCGCACGGACCGTTCGCCGGTGCAGCACTTTGCCCGGCACCAGCCAGAGGTGCTGTTCACCGTGCCCGAAGGCTTCCGGCCCACCATGGCCGTCACCTGGGAGGTCAGCGCCGAGACGGTGCAGGCGGAAGGCACGCCCCATCCCGACCGGCCCGACCACCGGGTGTTTCGGATGCACGTGGACCCGGAGGGCCGAGTGCGCTACGTGGACGATCCGGGCGTGGACGGAGTGGGCTATCTCCGGTATCACACGATGTTGGCCTGGCCGCTGGCCGGCACCGAACCCCGGCTGTGCGAACGCCATCGAAAGATTAGGGAAGGCATCCTGGCAGCCGTGCAGATCCTGGAGGACGCCACGCTGCCCTGTTCGCTGGTGGACTGGAGCCATCTGGCCCGCATTCAGACCCTCTCCCTTGCCCTACCAGTGCCCCTTGACGCGGACGCTGAGCAGCATGTCCTGTTGGGTCTGACCAACCTCGCCACATTACAGTTGCAGTCATGGACGACCAGATGGCCAGTAGCCGAAGACACCTACCTCACCAAGCTGCTGGCCCACACCCCCAGACTGCAGACATTGAGGATCAAAGGGGGCAGTTTGAGCGTGTCGCCCAATCTGCTTCGGTACATCCCCCACCTGGAAGCCCTGCATCTGGAGAGTCGGCATCCAGCGGAACTGACCCAACAACTACTGGCCCGGACCCCGCTCCTGACCCGCCTGACCGTGACGCCCTCCACCCCCCTGCCGGAGACATTCTTGGCAGCCGTGCCCCAACTCACCCATCTGACAGTCGCGGAGGAGCTGGCCCCCTGCGCGGCACCGGACCTGCTGGCTCCTGTCCCACACCTGCGGCACTTCGCGGTGCGCATGGCCGCGGCAGACGAGGGGCTGGCCTGCCTGGGTCGCGCCCTGCGCCTCCACACCCCGGCTCTGGCCGAGCTGCAGGTCGAACTCCGAGACTTGCAGAACTTGGAAGCCGAAGTACTACCGAGCCTGCCCCAGCTCACCCGATTAACCCTGGACATAGACGGTAGGGCCGTCCTGCCCGCGCAGCTGCTGGCCGAGGCCCCTGGGCTGACCCACCTCGCGCTACGTGGCGGGACGCTAAGGTTGCCGGCCGGTTTCCTTGCGCATACGCCCCGCCTGCACGACCTGTCCCTGGACGTGTCTGGCCTGCACGACGTGCCGTCCGACCTGCTGGCACCCGTACCGGATTTGCAGCGGTTGCAGCTCATCACAAGGGACATGACATCCTTATCAGCCTGGTTTCTGGACCGGGTGACGGAGCTGCGGCTGGAGCTGCGGCCGGACACGGAGTCCCTGCCCCCGGATTTCCTGATGCATGCACCGAACCTGGAAGTCCTGCACCTGCAGGCCCATTACCTGGAGTCTTTGCCAGCGAACTTCCTGACCTATGCGCCACACCTGGTCGATCTTTACCTACGCACGCCTTTGCTACCAGCCTTGCCGCCAACGTTTCTGGTCCATGCACCACTCTTGGAAACCCTGGAACTCGAAGCCGGCCACGGTATCGTCGGCAACTACGCCAAATGCAATCAACACCCTCCCGGGCCGAGGCGTTTCCCTGAGCATTTCCTGTCCCATACACCACGACTGGTCGAATTAACCCTGCGGGTGCCGATGCTCGAGGCCTTGCCCCCCTCCTTCCTGGGCCATGCGCCGCTTCTTGAAACAATGGAACTAGAATACAACAGTGGCTGGTGTTTCGGCTATGGAGGTTTGCTAAAGGTAGTAATGCCGCTCAGGTCCCTCCCCACGAACTTTCTGACGCAGACCCCCAACCTTCGGTATCTCAACCTGCAAACAGGTTATGTCACAGAATTCCCTCCGGATTTTCTGTCCCACGCTCCCCTCCTCCGCCATCTGATCCTGGATGCCAACGGCATGTCTGCCCTTCCGGCCAACTTTCTCACCCGGCATCCCCGGCTGGAGACGGTCCGCCTTCTAGCCAACGGCATTCCCTCACTGCCCCGCGGGTTTCTGTCCCAATCTCCCAACTTGGTTTCGCTAACCTTGGATCTGCGGCAGGTGGAAACATTGCCCGAACACTTTCTTGCAAACACCCCTCGCCTCCACGAGGTGGAGATCGACGTGCATCAGGTCCAGACGCTCCCGCCAAGCTTTCTCGCACACGTACCCCATCTGCGATTCTTGAATCTGCGCACACACAGCTTGACGACCTGGCCCCCAGACCTGCTGGCCCATGCGCCCCGCATCCGGACCCTCGGATTGGCCATGCCCCTGCTCGCACCGACACTGACACCGGACCACCGCCTGTGGCCAACCCTTCAGAACACCAGTTCGCGCGTGAAGGTGTCCCGGCCCGATCCGTTTTATTTCGAGGATCCCGAAATCGCATGGCCGTGCACGGGACCGAGCGTTCGGCCCGGAAGCATTCTGGAGGTTGAGGGACGCGAACAGGGCGACGACGGACGCCCCCTGTTGCGCGTCCGCAATTGGCAAGACCACGAGTTCTTTGCATTCATCCTACGGTCCGCGTGTCCGTTCCTGATCGATGCCCGGTTTACGACACCAACCTTGGAGGTCTGTGAAGCCTTTCAGGAACCGGAGGCATGTGAACCAATCAGGAATCGATACACCACCCTTCCGGACGACGATGGTGAAGACTTTAGAGGATAGTTGCGGTTTCGTTTCCGGCTACGCGATCGCCCCCTGGCTCCAGGCTCTGACAGCAACTGTATAAATTCAAGTTCCCAGCATGGTCTGGGAATGTATCCGCTAAGGCGTCTGGTCTCTCATCACTGCGTTGAGGAGAGGCAACAACGCATGCATGGCGGCGACCAGAGCGACCTTTTGGGGTTTGCCCCGGACAACCAGGCGCGTGTAGAAGGTCCGGATGGCGGTGATCGTGGCCATGTATGGAACCCTCTGCGACCGGGGCTCTACAGGGCCCCGGTCGCAGAGGGCATACACAGTCATGGTGGATAGCACGGTGGGGCCCAGCCTATCGGTAGGCACACCCCGCAAGTCGTCTTCCACAGGTGGGCAGGGTCCAACCAACACGAAGTCTTCAGGGAATTCTGTCTCGCAGAATCCTATTGAAAGCGTCCACCCAATCACTATCTCAGGACCAAGTACTGCTACAGGAACCCTGACATGCCAACAGCGACATCTCCACACTGTCAACTCTGGTCCATCCCGTCCGCATCCACCTCATCCTCCGCCGTAATACCTGCCATCAATGCCTTTGAGTTCCCGATCGTTCACGGTCCAGATGGCGGACTTGGGCAACCAGCCAGCAACGGTACAAAGTTGATTGGAGTGAGGCGGTGGTTCTACGCGGAGCCAGGCGTTGGGACCCTCACCATGGCGTGCTGTGACCCTCAACTCGCGTCCCCATCTGACATAACCGATTACCTTTCCTTGCCGGTTGGGTCTGTCGTATAGTGGATGGCCCTGCAATGGATCGTCGCGTGGATAGCCCTGGAACATGCCGGGACGGGGAGCGGTACTGGCCAAGACTTTCCTAATTGCCCCCCAATCTGTCTCACCCTGTAGTTCCCGCATGCCGGCGGGGGGCGCAATCTGGATGTGAATCCGAGCTTCCTTGCTTAGGTCAGGCGACAATGTGATCGTGGTATCGATCCCCGTACGGACTTCCCACTCCAGATAATTGAGCCAACACCATCCGTTCACAATGTCGTAGCGGATGCCACCAGGATCGTCCGGGAAACTCAACTGGGCAGTGTGCCGGGCGGTGACAATCACAGAACTGCCGATGCCGTGGTCCCGGATGTGGTTCCACACGGTGTCTGGAATCAGGGTCCCACGTTCGTCCATGAGCAAGTAGGGCAAATCCAAGTGCTGAAGGCTGGGGGTTTGGGCCAGGAAATCCGTGGGGAACGTCCTGAATATATCGACAGGTGCCAAATTACCACTGGGTGCAAACACGGTGAAATGGGTGAGTCGAGGGGCATGATAAAGAAAGTCGAGCGGCAACTTCTGCAAGCTCCAGAATTGTGATTCGAAACGCTGCAGACGGGGGGCATGAGCCAGAAAACCGGGTGGCAACGCCTCTAAGGACCTAGAATGAACGAGCAGATGGGTGAGGAGGGGAACATTAGCCAGAAATCCAGGCGGTAACGACGAACCCTTCAATTCCAACCTTAGGTGGGTCACGGAGGGGAGTGACGAAAGTGGCGCGTCCCACCAGGCGGTGTCCAGATAGACGAGCCGGGGAACGCTGGCAACGAAGTCGGCGGACCAGGGTGTAGCTCCGACCAAGTGGGTAAGGTTGGGTACCGGGGTCAGGAAACCCGGTGGCAGCGGGGTTCCCGAGCCCAATCCTAGATGGGTGAGGTTTGGCACAGGGACCAGGAAATCCACCGGTAGCGAATCGCCCGTACACAGACGCAGAAACGTTAAATGAGGCACCGGTACCAGGAACTGTGCCGACAGCGGTGTGGTGGAGGAGCTGCATACCAGGGTCAGGTCGGTTAGGTGGGGCACTGGAACCAATAAATCCGCATCGTGAACCAAACCCCCGTGATTGGACCACAAATTCAGCTTGGCCAACTGGGGAGTGTGGCCGAGGAAATTGGGGGGCAACCGGTGCAACGTCCGGCTCTCAAGCTCCAGGTGGGTCAGGTTGGGGACCGGCTCCAGAAAACGTGGCGGAAGCGTGTCCGGAAACGTCCCCGGAGGCATCTCATCCCAAGGAAGAACCTCTGACGCCAGAATCAGGTGGGTCAGCCTGGGCAAGGGAGGCAGGAAGCCTGGGGGCAACCCGGTAGGCTCCATTCCCCGTATCTCCAAGTGCGTAAGCTGGGAAGAGTTGTCGAGGAAGCCGGAGGGCAACCGGTTCAGTTCAACCAACCCCTCGGGGTCCAGATCCACCTCCTGTTTCAGGCGCAGACGCGTGAGGGCAGGGACCGGAGACAGGAATTCGGACGGCAGCTCCAGATGGGATTTGATGTGGATGTCCAAATGGGTCAACTGGGACACGTGGGTCAGGAAATCCGCCGATGGTGTCTTACTTGCCACAACAAAGTCCAAGTGGGTCAACTTGGGCACCGGAGCCAGGAAATCAGATTCTTCTCCCCCATATGCAAATCGCAACGAGACGAGACGGGGGACATGGGCCAACAGTGAGGACGGCAACGGCTGGTCGGAATAGTTGACGTTGACCAGATGGAGGTGGGTCAGTTGGGGAACATGGGCCAACAATGTGGACGGCAACGGCTGGTCGGAATAGGTGCCATTGACCAAGTGAAGGCGGGTCAGTTGGGGAACGGGAGCCAGGAAGTTGGATGGCAACAGCGTCGCATTCACCCCCTGCAGGTTCAATTGGGAAAGGTGGGGGACCGGAGCCAGGAAATCGGTGGGCAGCTCAAATACACGAGGCCTCGACACCGTCATCACGGTCAGATGGGTCAATCGGGGTACCGGAACCAGGAAATCGGTTGGCAACTTTGTTGTGTCGGAGCCGGACAGGTTCAGGGTCAGATGGGTCAAACGGGATACCGGAGCCAGGAAATCGGCTTTTACCTCGGCAGGCCCACCGAAATTCACCTCCAGGCGGATCAGCTGGGGCACTGGAGCCAGCAAGTCGGACGACAGCGCCCGCCCCTCAATATGGATGGCCAGCGCCTCCAGGCCGGTCAGCCCCACCAGATCCCGTGCGGACATGACGGGCACGGGCACGGGCAATCCCAGAAGGTCGTATCCGGAGGGGGTCTCCTTTGACGAAAAGGGGTACGGAAACCTTGAGCCCATTGGCAAACGGAATATCGGTGGTCCGGCCAGCTGATCCAACAAATTCCTGGCGGCCACTTCGTCATCCGACAGCGTCGTACCCAACTCGCGGATCCCGGCCAGCTGCGTCCAAGTCACTTCCTCACAGGCCGGCATCTCGCCCCCGGCCGGTGTCAGGGCATCCAGAATCGCCCCGCGCATGCCGACACTGCGGGTGCAGACCTGTGGACTGTCGCTAACTGAACTTGGAAGTTGCGCATCCGCCGCAACGGATGCCGGTCCCGGGACTCCACCAAGCAGGCACAAGCCCAGGAGCCACACGCAGTAGAGCCAACCCTTGGCTGGATGCTTTGACACGTCAATCCTCCCGAGACGATTCGCGGTCGCTTCGTCGGTTCATTGTGCCGGATTCCGATGCTGATGTAGAACTGACGCGGACGTAACGCCGGGGTCATGGCGTGGTTGACCCGCGGGGACCAAGATACGGGCCATCACATGTCCCCAAGGAGGGACCACCATGGGACACAATTTAGCACCCGGCGACCTGGCGCCGCCTTTCGCCTCAGGCGAGAACTGGACCATCTTCCAGGGATGCAGCAACAAACTCACCAAGCTCAACGAAGAGGACGAAGTGAAACCTGTCTACGGGTACGCGCCATTGCGCGCGCCTGTGACTGCGAGGCCAAGACGGACCTCCTGGATGCCCGGGTGCTCGCGCGCGATGGCCCAGTATTCCCGGCTTCGGCCCCCTGTCCGTCAGAGAACGAGGAGAAACGTGAGGAGCTGCAGCAACTGCTGCGTAGGAGCCGGCCACGGAGCGATCAGCTGGTCCAGAAACGGAACCGGCTGGACAAGGGCGTCAGTACTGCTGTCGGTCGATCAACCCGGCGGCCCCCAGGCACACTCCGGCAAGTCGCCTTCCACAAGTGACAGGATCCAACCAACACGAAGTCTTCAGGGAGTTTTGTCTCGCCGCATCCCTACTGAGAAGCATCCACCCAATCGCTATCTCAGGACCAAGTACTGCTACAGGAACTCTGACATGCCAACAGCGACATCTCCACACTGTCAACTCTGGTCCATCCCGTCCGCACCCGCCTCAACCTTCACCATAGTACCGCCTGTCAACGTCTTTGAGTGCCTGATCGTTCAAGGTCCAGATGGCGGAAATGGGCAGCCAGCCACCACCGGTACAAGGTTGATCATCACGGTAAGGCATTGGGTATCCGCGAAGCCAGGCGTCGGGACCCTCGCCATATCGCGCAGAGACCCGCAACTCGCGTCCCCAAGGGACATAACCGATCACCTTTCCTTGCCGGTTGGGTCTGTCGTATAGTGGGTGACCCTGCAACATGCCGGGACGGGGTTCGGTACTGGCCAAGACTTTCCTAATTGTCTCTCGATCTGGAAGCGTCCAGCCCTGCAGTTCCCGCATGCCGGCGGGGGGCGCCATCTGGATGTGAATCCGAGCTTCCTTGGTTTCGGCCGGTGACAGTGTGATATGCGTATCGGACCCGGTGCGGATTGTCCACTTGTGTTTGGACCCGCAATCCCAACTTCTCAGAACATCGTAACGTACACCTTCGGAGTCGGACGGAAAGCTCACCTGGGCGGTGTGCCGGGCAGTAACGATCACAGAACTGCCGATGCCGTGGTCCCGGATGTGCTTCCACACGGTGCCTGGAATCAGGGTCCCACGTTCGTCCATGAGCGAGTAGGGCAACTCCAAGTGCTGAAGGCTGGGGGTTTGGGCCAGGAAATCCGTGGGGAACGTCCTGAATATATCGACAGGTGCCAAATTACCACTGGGTGCAAACACGGTGAAATGGGTGAGTCGAGGGGCATGATAAAGAAAGTCGAGCGGCAACTTCTGCAAGCTCCAGAATTGTGATTCGAAACGCTGCAGACGGGGGGCATGAGCCAGAAAACCGGGTGGCAACGCCTCTAAGGACCTAGAATGAACGAGCAGATGGGTGAGGAGGGGAACATTAGCCAGAAATCCAGGCGGTAACGACGAACCCTTCAATTCCAACCTAAGGTGGGTCACGGAGGGGAGTGACGAAAGTGGCGCGTCCCACCAGTCGGTGTCCAGATAGACGAGCCGGGGAACGCTGGCAACGAAGTCGGCGGACTGGGGTGTAGCTCCGACCAAGTGGGTCAGGTTGGGTACCGGGGTCAGGAAACCCGGTGGCAACGGGTCTCCCGAGCCCAATCGCAGATGGGTGAGGTTTGGCACAGGGGCCAGAAAATCCACCGGTAGCGAATCCCCAGTGCACAGACGCAGGAAGGTTAAATGAGGGACCGGTACCAGGAACTGTGCCGACAGCGGTGTGGTGGAGGAGCTGCATACCAGGGTCAGGTCGGTTAGGTGGGGCACTGGAACCAATAAATCCGCATCGTGAACCAAACCCCCGTGATTGGACCACAAATTCAGCTTGGCCAACTGGGGAGTGTGGCCGAGGAAATCAGGGGGTAGCCGGTGCAACGTCCGGCTCTCAAGCGCAAGGTGGGTCAGGTTGGGGACCGGTTCCAGAAAACGTGGCGGAAGCGTGTCCGGAAACATCCCCGGAGGCATCTCAACCCAAGGAAGAACCTCTGACGCCAGAATCAGGTGGGTCAGCCTGGGCAAGAGAGGCAGGAAGCCTGGGGGCAACCCGGTAGGCTCCATCCCCCGTATCTCCAAGTGCGTAAGCTGGGAAGAGTTGTCGAGGAAGCCGGAGGACAACCGGTTCAGCTCAACCGACCCCATAGGATCCACATTTTGTGTCAGGCGCAGACGCGTGAGGGCAGGGACCGGAGCCAGGAATTCGGACGGCAGCTCCAAGTGGTATTTTAGGCCGATGTCCAAATGGGTCAGCTGGGACACGTGGGTCAGGAAATCCGCCGGTGGTGTCTTACTCTCCACAGCAAAGACCAAGTGGGTCAACTTGGGCACCGGAGCCAGGAGATCAGATTCTTCTCCCCCATATGCAAATCGCAACGAGACGAGATTGGGGACATGGACCAACAGTGAGGACGGCAACGGCTGGTCGGAATAGTTGACGTTGACCAGATGGAGGTGGGTCAGTTGGGGGACATGGGCCAACATTGTGGATGGCAAGGGCTGGTTGGAATAGGTGCCATTGACCAAGTGGAGGCGGGTCAGTTGGGGGACTGGAGACAGGAATTCGGACGGCAGCAACTGAAACGTCATCTTGTTCAAGTGCAGATAAGTCAGATTGGACACCGGGACTAGAAAGTCGGTTGGCAGCTCCAGCCGATGGACCTGGTCGGTCTTCCAAATCTCGGCGGTAGGGCCTTCGTTGCGCAACTCCAGGTGGGTCAGTTGGGGGACGGGAGCCAGGAAGTTGGATGGCAACAGCGTCGCATTCACACCCTGCAGGTTCAATTGGGAAAGGTGGGGGACCGGAGCCAGGAAATCGGTGGGCAGCTCAAATACACGAGGCCTCGACACCGTCATCACGGTCAGATGGGTCAATCGGGGTACCGGAACCAGGAAATCGGTTGGCAACTTTGTTGTGTCGGAGCCGGACAGGTTCAGGGTCAGATGGGTCAAACGGGATACCGGAGCCAGGAAATCGGCTTTTACCTCGGCAGGCCCACCGAAATTCACCTCCAGGCGGATCAGCTGGGGCACTGGAGCCAGCAAGTCGGACGACAGCGCCCGCCCCTCAATATGGATGGCCAGCGCCTCCAGGCCGGTCAGCCCCACCAGATCCCGTGCGGACATGACGGGCACGGGCACGGGCAATCCCAGAAGGTCGTATCCGGAGGGGGTCTCCTTTGACGAAAAGGGGTACGGAAACCTTGAGCCCATTGGCAAACGGAATATCGGTGGTCCGGCCAGCTGATCCAACAAATTCCTGGCGGCCACTTCGTCATCCGACAGCGTCGTACCCAACTCGCGGATCCCGGCCAGCTGCGTCCAGGTCACATCCTCGCAGGCCGGTGTCTCGCCCCCGACCGGGGGCAGGGCATCCAGAATCGCCCCGCGCATGCCGACGCTGCGGGTGCAAACCTGTGGACTGTCGCTGACTGAACTTGGAAGTTGCGCACCCGCTGCAACGGATGCCGGTCCCGGGCCTCCTCCAAGCAGGCACAAGCCCAGGAGCCACACACAGTAGAGCCAACCCTTGGCTGGATGCTTTGCCACGTCAATTCTCCCAAGACGATTCGCGGTCGCTTCAGCGATTCATTCTGTCAGACCCGATGCTGACATAGAGCTGACGCGGACGTAACGCCGAGGCTATGGCGTGGTTGACCCGCAAGGACCAGGATACGGACCATCACATTGGCTTTGTCTCCAAGGAGGGACCACCATGGGACACAATTTAGCACCCGGCGACCTGGCGCTGCCTTTCGCCTCAGGCGAGAACTGGACCATCTCCCAGGGTTTCGACAACAAACTCACTTGGTACGACAAAAAACTCAAAAAAGAGGTGCCCGTCTACGATGCAGGCGGTCATGAGGGCATCGACTGGAGTTGCTGCTCAGGCACTCCCATCCATGCCATGGCCTCAGGGCGTGTAAGCAGGTTGGTTTCAGGAGAAACGGCTGGTGCATTAGAAGACGTTCCAGACAGCAAGGCCTACGGCAACCAAGTGCGCATCCGAACCGGTACCGGTACTAACGGCTTTGAGATCACCTACGCCCATTTGGCGGATGTCTATGTGTGTCTGGGACAGGAGGTGGTACAGGGCCAACTGTTGGGTTTGTCCGGCTACACAGGCCGTGGCACCGCACGACACCTGCACGTGCATCTCAAACCCTTCGGCGAGATTGCACCAACACCCGACAATCCGCACGGTATGTCAAACGGGACCTTTCTTAAGGGTGAGAAACAGCCAATTCCTCGGGCCGAAAAGGAAAAAGGAGCTGAAGGAATACAACATAAACAGCCGTTGCGCATGATTTTGGGGACGGTGGATTTCAGCACGTTGCTACCGGAGGCACGGCCTCATGCATTGCCAGAACTCTGCCCCACAGCCACGGCGGTGAAGTCAGTCACATTGAAAGCAACTCCGCATTCTGAAGCTGACGATCAAACGGCATCGACAGTCATTGGCACCGAGTATGACGTGATCGGCAAGGACGCGTCCCCGAATCCACAGTGGTGGCAGATCGTGGTACCCGATGGTGCTGTGGGTTGGGTTCCGAACGACTCGCAGACCACGGTCACGCACCCGGACCGAGTGTGGATGACCAATCCGCCTGCCGGTCAAGTAGGGGATCAGGAGCCGCAAGCCAGCGTCCTGGATGTGGAACTGCAAATCGATATTAACGATTACCGAAATTATGCCAATGTACGCAGCACTCCGACAACCAAAAAAACGAATATATTAGGCCAACTCTGGGATGATAACTGGCGAGCCGTGACCCATTGGGCCTGCAACCACGAGGACAAGTACATTTGGTTCCAAATCACAGTGGAGGCCGGTGCACTAAAAAATCCGGTCAACTCACAATCGGTCACGGGATGGGTGCGACAAAGTGTGGCGAAAACCCAATACCCACCTCCGAAAGTAAGCGCTGACACCACTATTCAGGTGCGGGTTTGGCCCAACCTGGAGGCACCGAGCAAGGCGAATCTGATTGTAGGCCGGCGTTATGCCATTATCGGCAAGTCGGCTGCCGCTCCTGTGTGGTATCAGATCCGCCTCAGCCCCTCGCTAACCGGCTGGGTACACGGCGGCGATGTGCAGATCCACGGCGACCAGAACGACGTACCGGTCATGTGGCCACCCTGGGCGCGCATCGTGCCTGAGGCGGACGTATCTGTGCATGCGGGACCTTCGGCAACGTATGAGGAAGTGAAATCCCTGTCCAGGCACGCCGCAGGCAGGCGGGCGGTGTTGGGAAGGTACACAGCCAGTCCCACTTGGTGGCTGGTGAGCCTGAACGATGGAAGTCGCGGCTGGGTGCACGAAGACGGTGTGCAAATTGTGGGTGACATCAGCGGGGTGCCTGTCATGTGGCCACCCCAACTGAGTCTCAAAGTCACCACCACAGACGGCCTCAACGTCCGCTCAGGTCCCGGCACCAGCCACAACATCGTGGCCTCGATTGCCGGTGGTTCCACCAACCGCTACGGCATTCTGGGCAAGGACGCGGCCACAGCCACCTGGTACAGGATCCAGTTCAGCGAGACAGTCTCAGGCTGGGTGCATGCCGACTATGTCCAGACCCACGGAGAATTGAGTCAACTGCCTGTTGTTGGCACGGCACCCACGGGTATACGTAACCTGACTGTAGCGGTGAACGGCTCCACATCGCTGCACATCGACTGGCAGGCATCAACTGAAACTGGTGATGCCACCCACTATGACGTGCAGTACAGGATACAGGGTGCGGCGGCTTGGATCTCCCACACCCATGTCGGTACGGTTACCGCGGCCATTCTGTCGGACCTCACACCGGACTCTGCCTATCAGGTACAGGTGCGGGCTACAAACGCGGCAGGCTCTGGCCCCTGGGCTTCGGTCCAAGCCTCTACCGACGCAGCCAGACCGCAGTTGAGTCTCCTGGCCACTACCACGGACGGCCTCAACGTCCGCTCTGGACCCAGCACTGGCCATGTGATCGTGGCCTCGATCGCCGGCGGCTCTACAACCCGCTACGACATTCTGGGCAAGGATGTGGCCACGGCCACCTGGTACCAGATCCGGTTCAGTCCCACGCTCACCGGCTGGGTGCACAGTGGCTACGTCCAAACAGGTGGCGACCTCACAGGACTGACCGTAACCTGGGACCCGCCCCAATTGAGCCTTTTGGCCACCACCACGGACGGCCTCAACGTGCGTTCGGGACCGGACAGAGATCACAACATTGTGGCCTCGATCGCCGGCGGCTCTACAACCCGGTACGACATTCTAGGCAAGGATGCAGCCACGGCTACCTGGTACCAGATCCGGTTCAGTCCCACGCTCACCGGCTGGGTGTCTGCCAGCTACATCCAAACCCACGGCGACATCTCAGGCCTGACTGTGACCTGGAACCCGACCTCACAACTCAGCCTCAAAACCACGACCACGCTGAACCTCAATGTCCGTTCGGGACCGGGTATATCCCACAGCATCGTGGGCAGCATCACCGGTGGTTCCACTACCCGCTACAACATCTTGGGCAAGGACGCCGCCAACCCCACCTGGTACCAGATCCAGTTCAGCAGCAGTGTGACCGGCTGGGTATCTGTCAGCTACATCCAGACCCACGGCGATCTATCAAGGGTCACCGTGACCTGGAACCCACCCCAACTGAGTCTCAAAGCCACCACCACGGACGGGCTGAATGTCCGCTCCACACCCAGCACCGGCAACGCCAGGGTTGGCTTCATCCAGGGAGGCACTACCGCGCGTTACGCCATCCTAGGCAAGGATGCCTCCACAGCCACCTGGTACCAGATCCAGTTCAGCGATACCGTTATCGGCTGGGTGCATGCCAACTTTATCCAGACCCACGGCAGCCTCTCGGGTCTCAACGTGACCTGGAATCCCCCACAGCTGGGCCTCAAGGCCACGACCACGACCAACCTGAACGTCCGTTCAGGACCGAGTACGTCCCACAGCATCGTGGGCAGCATCACCAGTGGTTCCACCATCCGCTACAACATCCTGGGCAAGGATGCGGCCACGGCCACTTGGTGGCAGATCCAGTTCAGCGATGCAGTGGCTGGATGGGTGTACGCCAATTTGGTCCAGACCCACGGCAGCCTCTCAGGTGTCACCGTAACCTGGAACCCGACACCACAGCTGAGCCTCAAGGCCACCACCACGGCCAACCTGAACGTCCGTTCGGGACCGGGCACTACCCACAGCATCGTGGGCAGCATCACCGGTGGTTCCACCACCCGCTACAACATCCTGGGCAAGGATGCGGCCACGGCCACCTGGTACCAGATCCAGTTCAGCGATACAGTAGCTGGATGGGTGCATGCCAACTATATCCAGACCCACGGCAGCCTCTCAGGCGTCACCGCAACCTGGAATCCGACACCGCAGCTGAGCCTCAAGGCCACCACCACGGCCAACCTGAACATCCGTTCGGGACCGGGCACTACCCACAGCATCGTGGGCAGCATCACCGGTGGTTCCACCACCCGCTACAACATCCTGGGCAAGGATGCGGCCACGGCCACCTGGTACCAGA
>CAZMKQ010000005.1:0-40842 GCA_964566955.1 uncultured Caldilineaceae bacterium
TTCCCCCTCGCGGCTGCGCCGGGCGGCATAGACCACGTGGTATCCCTCCCGCCACTTGGCGATCAGGTCCCGGAGGACCTCCGGCGGATCCTGGAGGTCCGCATCCATGATGATGACCGCATCGCCGCGGGCGAAGTCCAGGCCGGCCGAAATGGCGATCTGCTGATTGAAGTTGCGGCTCAGGTCCACCACCTTGATCCTGGGGTCGCGCTGCTGCATGGAAACCAGGATTTCCAGGGTGCGGTCGCGGCTGCCGTCGTTGACGCAAATCAGTTCCCATTCGAGATCAGGCTCCTGATCCCCGCCGTCCCAGGTGGCGATCAGTGTTTCACAGAACGTGCGGGCGACCGGTTCCTCATCGTAGAACGGCACCACAACCGAGATCAGCATAGAAGGACCGGGGCGCGGAAAGACAGGGGAATCCGGCAACGGAAAGCAGCGGCGAGCGGTGCTAACATGGGGGCCATTATCTCAAACCGGTTGGATCCTGCGTTCCCCTTTCGGCCCATAGTGTTGTCCCCTTCCGGGGCGCGCCACGGCGACAGGCCACGACGGCGGCCGCCGTCCCTGCATCGACGTTTCATCTTCCATGAGTTTCTCTCGCAGCCTGCTGCGCCTGGCGGGTTTCGCGGGCGGAGTCCTGTTGGGCCTGCGCCTGCACTGGTTCCGACAGCCGCGGCCCTGGCCGCGGCAGCTGGCGTCCTGGCTGGACAGCGATCTGCGCCGCCGCTGGCTGGATCCGGGTTCCCTGCTGGACCCGATTGGGGTCCAGCCCGGCATGCATGTGCTGGAGGTGGGGTGCGGCACCGGAGTTGTGACCGAGGAGTTGGCGCGCCGTGTCGGCGAGCAGGGCACCGTGACCGCGCTTGACATCCAGATGGAACTGATTCAGCGTGCCCGGACGCGCCTGCGGGAAGCCGGGTTGGCGGACCGGGTCCGATTTCTGTTCGCCGACACGGCCGGTGCTCCGCTCGATCCGCAGTCCGCGGACCTGATCGTGCTGGGTTCCGTGCTGGGGGAGATTCCCGATCCCCATCCCATGTTGACGGCCCTGTTCGGTGTGGCCAAACCCGGGAGTCGCCTTGCCGTCTACGAGGAACCGCTCATGCCGGGCGCGCTGCCCCCCGCCATGGCCCAGATGCACCTGCATGCCGCGGGGTTTCGGCGCGGCGGGCACATCCGGCAGCTGACCCACTGGCTGGGCGTGTACTACCGCGACGGGGACGAGTGGGATCCCGACCTCAAGCCGGGGACAATCCTGTGAGCGAGGAAGTCCGGCCGCGGCGCCTGGAGGAAAGTGTCGAGTCCCTGACCGGGGCCGACCTGCCCTTTCGCACCCCGGACCTGTCCGGCATCGGCGGCCGCATTCGGGTCCTGCCGGAGGATTTCCGGGTGACGGAGCTCCCGGCCTATGAACCGGTCGGCCGCGGTCCCCACCTGTACGTGTCGGTGACCCGGACTGGCCATACCACGCCCGAGGTGGCGGACCTCCTGGCGCAGGCCCTCAACGCGGACAAGGGTGCCGTGGGCTATGCCGGCCTCAAGGACAAGCGGGCCTGCACAACGCAGACGTTCAGCGTGCTGGCGTCCAACGGGTTTGTCCCGGACGAGGAGTGGGTGGCCCGCCGCCTGGCCGCCGAGACCTCCTTGCAGGTTAATTGGATGCGGTGCCACGGCAACAAGCTGCGGACCGGGCATCTGCGTGGCAATCGCTTCGACATCCTGGTGCGGTATCCCGGCGCACCGCCGGAGGAGGCAGTCGCCCGGGCGCAGGCCATTGCGGACGCCCTGAGGCGGGACGGCCTGCCCAACTGGTTTGGTCCCCAGCGCTTCGGCCACGAGGGTCGGAACGTGATCAAGGGCTGGCGCATAGTGCACCGCGGTTGGCGCGCGCACCGTCGCTGGCTGCACAAACTCCTGCTGTCCGCCTACCAGTCCTGGCTGTGCAACCGCTATTTGTCCCTGCGCATGCACGAAGGCCTGCTGGATTGCTGTCTGGCCGGCGACGTGGCGCGCAAGCATGAAACGGGCGGCATGTTCCTGGTGGAGGATGCGGCAGCGGACTCCCAACGGCAGGTTGCCGGCGAGATTTCCTTCACGGCCCCGATGTACGGCCACAAGATGTGGGCGGCCGAAGGCGCCGCCGGTGAATTGGAGGAACGGATCCTGGCCGAACAGGAGCTGGTCGGCTTCAATTGGCGACGGGGTAAAGTAACAGGTACCCGACGCACCGGCCGGCTGGTGCCCTCGGATCTTTCGGTGCAGGGGGAGGCGGACGGCATCCGGCTGTCCTTCTCGCTGCCGAAGGGCGGCTATGCAACGGCGGTGCTGCGGGAAGTCATGAAGGTGGGCAATCCGGATCTGGCCGAGGATTAAGCGAGCGCCATGCAAATTCCGCTCTTTCCGCTCAACACCGTCCTGTTTCCCGGCATGGTACTGCCGTTGCAGGTCTTCGAGCCCCGGTATCTGAAGATGGTGGCCCGGTGCCTGTCGGACGAGGGCTGCTTCGGCGTGGTGCTCATCCGCGAGGGTGGCGAGGTCGGACCGACGGCCGAGCCGTACGGGGTGGGCACGCTGGCCCGGATCCAGTCCGTGGACAAGGAACCCGGCGGCACCCTGCACATCGTGGCGGTGGGCGTCCGGCGGTTCCAGATCAACGAGATGCTGGAGGATCAACCCTGGCCCAGCGCCGACATCACGGAGTGGCCGATCGACCCGGGCGAGCCGTCCACCGTGGAACGGCTGAGCGACCGGGTTCGGGCGTTGTTCGGGGAGTACCGGACCAACCTCAGCGAGGCGACCAACCTGAAATTGAAGATCAACAGCATCCCGGACGAACCCGAGGCGCTGGCCTCGCTGGTGGCGATTGCGATGCAAATCGAGTTGCGGGACAAGCAGAAGGTGATCGAAGCCGAGACCCTGCCCGCCATGCTGGAGGCCGAAGTGGGGCTGCTGGCCCGTGAAAAGATGATCCTGGAGTATGTCAGGGACTCCCAGGACCGCCAGAAGCATTTGCGTCTGGGCCCCACCGGTCAGATGTTCCTGAACTGACAGGCGTGCTAGACTAGTCGGCCCACGGGGGATTAGCTCAGTTGGCTAGAGCGCTACCTTGACATGGTAGAGGTCACTGGTTCAAGTCCAGTATCTCCCACCACGTACAAATCGCCCGCACCCTAACGGGTGGCCACGAGGCGCATACTATTTTGGTCAGGTTCTACGCGTCAATGTGCGTCGTCGGGACGGTGCTGCCGTATGCAGCCCTCGGCGCGTGGGTGGTCGAGAACGGTGTTTTCGACATCGGGGCGATGGTTGTCGAGATCGCCGCCTCGCGGATGTCGATGTTTGCCTGGCTCGACGTGCTGGTGTCGGCAGTGGTTCTTATCGCCTTCATTCGCAGCGAGGGGCGACGTGCATCCATCTCGTTGCTGTGGGCGCCGATCGTCGCCACGTGCGTGGTCGGCGTGTCTCTCGGGTTGCCGCTGTTCCTGTTGTTGCGCGAACGGGCGCTGCGCCGCCATCGCTGTGTCAACGAGTCCGGATGCCGCGATCGTGATGCCAACCAAGGTCCCACCGGCCAAGCGGTGCTTCGGGACCGTTGAAATCCTGAAGTGCCTCTGTGAAGGCATACCTCGGCTGCAGGGTAGTGGTGTCTGGTCCCTCGGCCGACATTGCACCTCCCCCTACAGGGTTGCAGCACGGAACGCGCAGGCCTTCCGGTACCTACTCTGCCTTCCCACCTGCTACAATCCCCGTCCAGATCGGGGCCGGTTTCGGTGCTTGGCCCTTAAAGCGTGGATCGGGCCATGTCCGGCAGATCCCGACCGGATGCAGAGAGTTCCCGCCCCAGCTGCAAGCGGGAGCCCGGATCGCCGCCGGATACCACCCGGGAGTGGGACGGGATGTCCGGCGCGGCCGGCTCCAACCGTCCCCGGCAGGCTCCGTTATCGGCCGTTTGAGCGGCGCCCGTGGGGCGCAAGCCAGGTGGAACCGCGAGGCAGTGCATCGTCCAGGCGACAGGGCACTGCCGTTTTGATTCTGCGGACTGTCGGCCGACAGTCCCGAACATGGATCAGGAGTGATCGCGGTGAGCAAGCAGCAAGGCACGCAGGAAGACAGACTGTATCGGATTCGGCACAGCGCCGCCCATGTCATGGCCCAGGCCGTGCGCGAACTGTATCCGGATGCCCGGCTGGCCATCGGGCCGCCGATTCAGGATGGTTTCTACTACGACTTCGACCTGGGCATGGAAGAGGGCCGACCCCGCACCTTCCTGCCGGAGGACCTGGAGGAGATTGAACGGCGCATGCGCCGCATCATCGGCGGCCAGCATCCGTTTGTGTACCGGGAGGTCGGCGCCGACGAGGCCCGCGAGCTGTTTGGCGACGAACCCTACAAGTTGGAGCTGATCGAGGGCCTGGTCGAAGGCACGGTGGACGAGTACGGCGAGGAAACCGAAGGCAGCCAGATCATCTCGACCTACACCCAGGATACCTTCGAGGACCTGTGCCGCGGTCCCCACGTGGAGCACACGGGCCAGATCCCAATTGAGGGCGTCAAGCTGATGAGCGTGGCCGGCGCCTACTGGCGCGGCGACGAGCACAGGCCCATGCTGCAGCGGATCTACGGCACCGCCTGGGCGAACGGCAAGCAACTGAAGCGCCACCTCAAGATGTTGGAGGAGGCCCGCCAGCGGGACCACCGCAAGCTGGGCCGCGAACTGTCGCTGTTTGTCTTCGACGAGGAGGTGGGACCTGGCCTGCCTCTGTGGCTGCCCAACGGCGAGATCATCATCAACGAACTGGAACAACTGGCCCGCGAGATGGAAACGGCGGCCGGCTACCGCCATGTCCGGACCCCGCATCTGACCAAGGAAAGCCTGTTCGAGCGCAGCGGCCATCTGCCGTACTACGCGGATTCCATGTATCCGCCCATGGAGATGGAAGGGGTGCGCTACTACATCAAGCCGATGAACTGCCCCATGCACCACAAGATCTACAGCAGCGAGCCCCGAAGCTACCGGGATCTGCCGGTGCGCCTGGCCGAATACGGCACCTGCTACCGGTATGAGAAGAGCGGCGAGTTGATGGGGCTCATGCGCGTGCGGTCGATGCAGATGAACGATGCCCACATCTACTGCTCGGAGGAGCAGTTCGCGGCCGAGTTCATGGGCGTGATCGAGCTCTACCTGCACTACTTCCGGCTGTTCGGCATCGAGCAGTACCAGATGCAGCTGAGCACCCACCATCCCAGGGGCCTGGGCAAGAAGTACGTGGACAATGCGCGGCTGTGGGCGCGTACCGAGGATCTGGTCCGGCGCACCATGCAGGAGGGGGAGGTACCGTATGTCGAGGTGGCGGACGAGGCCGCCTTCTACGGACCCAAGATTGATGTGCAGATTTGGAGTGCCATCGGCCGTGAGTTCACGCTGGCAACCAACCAGGTCGACTTTGCCGTCCCCTCCCGCTTCGATCTGGTGTTTGTCAACTCGGACGGCGTGGAGGAGACGCCGCTCTGCATTCACCGGGCCCCCCTCAGCACACACGAGCGCATGATTGGGTTCCTGACCGAGCACTACGGCGGCAACTTCCCCTTGTGGTTGGCCCCCGAGCAGGTGCGCATTGTCCCCATCACCGACGACCATGTGGCCTCCGCCGAGGCCTTCCGGACGGCCTGCGAGGCCCGCGGCCTGCGAGCGGGAGTCGATGCTTCGTCCGCGCGCATGAACGCCAAGATTCGTCAGGCGCAGCTTCTGCGCATCCCGGTCATGGCGGTGATTGGGGACCGGGAGGTGGCCGACGATACCGTGTCCCTGCGGCTGCGCAGCGGTCAACGGCGGCAGGGCATGCCCCGCGCCGCCTGCCTGGCGCGCGCCGCCGACCTGGTGTCCGAACGCAGCGCGGACCTGCCGGCCCTGCTGGCCGCGTGACCGGTCCCGGACGGGGCGGGGCGGAAAGCAATTTTGAAGTTCGGTCGGTCGGAATGCTAGGATATACTTTGGAGTCCGGGCAACGGAGTCCAAGTTGTGTTGGCCGGAAGCCATACCTGACAGGGAGTAGAGAGCCATAAGAAGAGGGAGACGCAACAACAACCGACGTCCGCAGATCGTCCTGCCGGACATCCGCGTGAACGAGCAGATCACCGCGCCCCAGGTGCGGGTGATTGACGATGCCGGCGAACAGATTGGGGTGATCGCCTTGGAAGAGGCGCGCGCCATGGCAACGGGCCGCCAGTTGGATCTGGTGGAGGTTGCCCGCAACGCCAATCCTCCGGTCTGCCGCATCATGGACCACGGCAAGTACATGTTCGACCGCCAGAAGCGGGAACGTGACAAGCGCAAGGTTCAGTCGCGGGTAGAAGTCAAGGAGATCCGTCTCAGTCCGCGCACCGGCGAGCACGACGTGGCCATAGCGGTGGGCAAGATTGAACGGTTCATCGCGGACGGCTCGCGGGTCAAGGTGCGGGTGCGCTTCCGCGGGCGCGAGCGCTTCAACCAGGAAGTGGGCCGTCAGATGTTGCGCAAGGTGGCCCAGGAAGTCGCGGACTTCGCCACGGTCGAGTCCGAACCCTCCTCCGAAGGCAATACGCTGATCATGGTTTTGCTGCCGGCAACCCAGAAGAGCAGTGCGCCGGCCCGCCAGCGGGTACCGGCCGCGTAGGGACGAGAGCCATGCCCAAGATGAAGACCCACAAAGCCACCGCCAGCCGCTTCCGGATCACACGGAACGGCAAGGTCATCCGCCGCACCCAGGGCGGGGGCCACCTGCGGCGCAACAAGCATTCCCGCATGCGGCGGATCTACAAGAAGAACGTTGTGGGCAACGTGAAGAGCATGCGCAAGATGGTCCAGCGCATGGCTCCGGTTGTGGACAGCAGCTGACCCGTACCGGTCGGCGTCGGTCGCCAACCGGACCTGTACCAGGAAACAGAAACACATGCCCCGTTCCCGCCCCAAGGTATACGCGCGCAATCGGCACAAGAAGGTGCTCAAGAGCACCAAGGGCCAATTTGGCGGCCGTTCGCGCCTGTTCCGCACCGCCAACGAGGCGCGGCTGCATTCGCTGCACTACGCCTACCGCGACCGGCGTACCCGAAAGCGCGATTTCCGTCGCCTGTGGATCACGCGCATCAATGCCGCGACCCGCATGCACGACATGAACTACGGTCAGTTCATTCACGGCCTGAAGCTGGCCGAGGTTGAGATCGACCGCAAGGTCCTGGCGGACATGGCCGTCCATGACGAAGCCGGGTTTGCCGCCCTGGTTGACGTGGCGAGGGCTCAGCTGGCCTGATCGCCCGAGCCCCTTGAGGGGCATCCCAGCCGGGGTTTCCCGGTTCCGAAACCGAATCCGGCCGCGGCCCTCCATGCGAGGGCCGTTGTCGTGCGGACCGGGAACCCGGGTTCCGGTGTTGGCCGGGTGCGCAGCGTCTCGAACTTCAAGACCGTACGCGGTCGGAACTGAACCAAGGCCGTGCCCGTCCCACAATTGCCGGCAATTGTGCTGTCGTGGGGGCCTTCAAGGCCAACGTGGCCGGCCTCGGCTCTGGCCGACCCAGCTTCTCGACAGACACCGCCGGATGGCATGCAGTGCGAGGGCCGTGCTTAACTCGCCAATCGGCCCCGAACGGGCCTGTTGCAAGCTATCGTCAAGGGCACCGGTTTTACTGCGTTGACGGGGTTGGGCGCGGACACCCATGCCGCCATTGGGCCGGAGCCGACCCTGGGGCTCAGGCGAACGGGCGTGATCTGCCCGAACGGCCGAGTGATCACCCCATGTAGTCGCAAACACCGCACCTGGGCGAATTCACGAGGGGATACACGAAGTCCTCATCCGGTTGGTGGCTGTTGCAATAATGGCGTTGTTCCCACATGTCTTCTTCGTCCCATTGCAGGAACGAAGCGGGTTTGCCGCAGGTGTCGCACACGAATTCCGGCGCGATGTTGCGGGCCAGCACCCGGATTCTGTCCGGATCCCCCCGGTTGTCCGGCACGGAGTACAGATTTTTGCTTTCAATGCACAGTTCGGTTGACGAACCAAAGTCGTAGGTGTAGTCGCCGCGGGTTTTGTGGGGCAGAACCTTTCCAATTGCCACGTCCATGCTGCGGGAATCAGCCCAAGAGTCGTCAAAGCCCCAGCTGGAACTTTCATAGGACGTTTCCTGGATGCGGAACGCACTCATGTGACCGCAGCACTCAAGCCAAAGTTCGCGCAGGAAACCATCCAGCTCACTCAGGGTGGCGTCGGTTTGGACACCCAGGTGCAGCCAGTAGTCCCTGGACCCGTAGGCCCTTACGTTCAGCGTCATGTAGCGGGCCTTCCGCGCTCCCGCCGTGGCACCGGGATCGATCTTCACAGGCTTGAAGCCCAAGGTCTTGGGAATACAGGCGTGCAGATGGCGGGTAAAGGCCGTGGCCTTATAGGTCTTGTCGCACAGGTGGCAAGTTCCCCGGTCCAACCAACTGTCGTTGAATGCATACATAGGGATCCCTCTCGGTATTCCGTGCCTTGGCAGGCATCGCGGCCAGTGGCCAAGGGCCTGGGTTCAGGCCGTCTTGGCGAGTCTGGATTTTAAGCCAAGTTCCCGGAGCCGTGCCTGAAGTCGGAAGATGGGCCTTCTGCATTGGGGATGCCCTAAGTCTGATAGTCCAATCTGGCTTCCCAGCCATCGGCACCGTTGGCGAGCAGTTCGAAAAGGTGCCAGACCCCGCAGTACATGTCGCCCGGCCCGAAAAAGTCCCGGGCAATGCGCACGATTGAGCCATTCGAATGCCGACGAAATGTCGAGACACCTGGCATGGAATTGGAGTTGAAGTTCGTGTCGTTGGACTCGAAGCCCATGTCCTTGACGAAACCGGTGCCTTCCGCCGAGTACATTTCGAATTCCCAACCGCGTTTCTTCCGCATGGTCTGCTGCACGGCGACGCGGTCGGGGGACACGACAACGAAGGCGGCCCGGTCCTCAAGGTGGTGCAGCACTCCATTGAAGCCGTCCGCCCACATCGTGCAGTAGGGACATTCCGATCCCATGTTGTGTACGAGGATCAGGTCTTCCTTGTCGCCGAACATTCGCGACAGCCGGACGGTACCGTCCGGCCCCTGAAGTTCGTAGTCGGCCACCGGTTCCGGCGGCAGTTCCTTGCGCAGGTCGGCCAAACGTTGGACCGCGGTCTGAAGTTGCGTCCAGGCTTCCGCCATGTCCTTGTCCAGCTTTGTGTTGGATGCCATGCCAAGTGTCCTTCTGACTCGTTGTTGCCGTGAAATTGGTTCAAGTGTTGCGCACTTATTAAATATAGGAATATTATATCATTTTTACACGAGCTGTTCATCTCTGCGGGGCGGCTAACTGATCCGACGGATGCCATGGCCCCGCATTACACTGGGACCCGTTCCTCCGTCCCTCTGCCGGAGCCATTGGAAGTTTCGCGGATGGAATGCTTCAGGACATCGCAATCCCCGGCTGACACGAATTGAGAAAGGTTTTCGATGGACGGCATATCGATAGGGAATGAACACCTGCGCGTGGATGTCAGGCAGGTCGAGGGTCTGCAATGGCTGGCGTTTCGAGTCAGGGATGAAGGCGGCAACTGGATGGACGTGGCCGTAACCGGTGCACTGGCTCCGGTGTCCATTTGGCAGGCGGAGCGTCGGGCTGTCAGCGAAAGTCCGGAGGTGGTCTGGGCACCTGCAGGTAGTACTGATTTCCAACGCGATGCCGGCGGCTGGGACAGCGCAGAAGCGGCCGGCGACGAGCTTGTCCTGACCCGCAGGGCAGCGGCACCGGCCGACAATGGTCCTCTGATCGAGACCCGAATCCAACTGGACGGAAAATTCGGAGTCCTGGTCCAATCCAGAGTCCGCATTGCGGCAGCGATTGGGTTGGCCCGATGCATGCACCATGTCTGGCTGGCGCCGGGCGGCCGGCTGGAACGGTTCTGCGAGCCCCTGGACTTCGCCTGGCTGCCGAACCTGCACCGGAGCGAGGATCACATTTGTGCCGATCACTTCTTCCGCGCCCCGGCGGCCATTGCCATGGCCCGGGGCTGCCATGTGACCCTGCTTCCGGACCTCGCCCTCATGGAAGCGGATGCCCCCGTGCCCCTGGCCCTGGACCTGCGAATTGAAGGCACCGGTCTGGAAGCACCGCGCCTCTCCTTCGGCTTCTGCGCCTCGGAGCCGGACGGGCACGTGTACTTCCGCAGTGGCCCGGACCTCGCACCGGTACTGGAGAACCGGGTCCTGACCTGCGGCTTTCGCCTGTGGTTCGGGCAGGAGGGGACCCCCGGACAGGTCGTCGATCGAGTCGTGCAGTGGCAGTGGCGGACGTACGGACACCCCCTGCTCAAGGAGCCGGAGCCCCAGGTTCTCCCCTTCCCTCAGTACGGTACACGCTATGTCTTCCGGCACGAGTTGCCGGCGAGTCTTCGCAAGGTTGAACGCCGGGGCTTGGAATGCGTTGGCATCGACAACCCCCGCCGTCGCGGTGCCCAATTCCATGCCTGGGAGAACGATCTGCATGTCGGGTATGGCCTCAGGCACTACGCGGGGAGGCTGGACAACACGATGCTGCAGGAGACAAGCCAGGGGATCCTCAACCTGTTCGTAGATACCCCGCGTACCGAAGGCGCCTTCCCCTGCATCTTCAACTTCGACGAGGGTGTCTGGGAGGGGTCCCTGTTGTGGACGGCGCGCAGTGCGGACTGGCGTCGCGGGTTTGACACGGCGGCCATGTCCGTGTCGGCCTGGTGGCTGTTGCAGTGGGTACAGGACTTTCCCGACTTGGACCGGGAGCCGCTGCTGGAGCTTCTCACCGCCTACTGCGACTTTCTGGTTGGCAATCAGCTTGAGTCGGGCGCCATTCCCACCTACTTCGATTCAGATCTTGCTCCCATGCCGCCGCTCAAGGAGAGTGCCACCACGGCCATAGCGGGAGCCGTTCTGGCCTCGGCAGCCAACCTGCTGCTGAATCCGCTCTATACCCGGGCCGCCATGCGGGCCGGCTACTTCATTGCCGAGCATGCCATCCCGCGCCTCCGGTTCGACGACTTTGAGACCTTCTATTCCTGCAGCCCCAAGCCCGTGGATGCCGTGGACTACTGGTCGGGCCTCCCGCCGCACACCAATCTCTCCATCCAATGGGCCTGCGACATGTACCTGGAGTTGTGGAAGCGCACGCGCGAGGAACTGTGGCTGGAGCACGGAACGCATCTCCTGTACCAGCAGGTTTGGAATCCGGTGCACCTGCCCGGCCACCTGTTCGGCGGGTTCGGCGTGATGAACACGGACGGTGAATGGAACGACGGGCGTCAGGCCCGGTTTGTGTCCACGTACGGGGCCTGGTACCTGGCCACGGGACGCACCGAGTACCTGGAACGGGCCGTGGCCGCCTGCCGCGCCTCGTTTGCCTTGATGGACATCCGGGAGAACCACCTGAACGGCATCAATACGGTGGAGATGCCGGACCACGGCCTGCATCTGGGCTACGCGCCGGAAAACATCCACCACAGCGGCCGCGACACCGGCTATGGGTGGTCCGGCATGAACTGGAGTGCCGCCGGCGGCCTGGCTGCCAGCGCCTGGCTGGAACGGCATCTGGGTTCCGTCTTCCTCGATGTCTCGCGCCGCATCGCCCACGGCCTTGACGGGATGCGGGTCGAAGTCCTATCGTGGACGGAGGGACGCGTGGAGTTGGAACTGGCATCCTCCCTGCACGAGCTGACGCATCCGTACAACGGTCCCAGGGACGTTGTGCTCCTGGCCGGGGGCTGGCAGTGGATGGACGAGGATCCGGACGACCTGGAGTTGGTGGTCAACGGCGAGGAACTGGGTGTCATCGAGGCCGAATTGCTACAGGCCGGGCTGGCCCTGACCCTGGATGGCTGAGGCGGATGCCATGGTCGAACCTCTGCGCCTTGATCAGGTGGGGTTTGGGGACCGGTCCGCGGTTCGTGTGGCAACGGGACTGCTCCGAACCGCCGGGCTGCGGTTGCCGCTGCACGGACTGTTGCTGGGCGTGGCTGCCGTGCCGGCCTGGTGGGTGATGACCAATTCGGGCCATGTTCCGGTGGCCTCGCTGCTGGCCTGGTTGCTGACGGTTCCGCTGTGGTCCGCCCTGAGCTACCCCGTCGGGCAGGCCGCCGCCGGCCGGACTGCGAATGGCCGCGTGATCCTGCAGCTCCTGGTGATCCACTGGCGATCGGCATTGCTTATCAGCCTGCCACCGGTGGCGGGATTTGGTTTGTGGGTGGCGGTCGTCAATCTTCAGCGGACCGAACCGCCGCTTCCGGTGGCCGTGGGGATGGCGGTTCAACTCGGTGTGACCGCGGTGCTGGCGGTCGTGACCGTGCATGCCCTGGCGATTCGGGTGCTGTTCAACCTGCCGACCGTCAGGTCGCTGCGGTACGGACTGGTCCTGGCCCTGCGCTGGCCGTTGGCCACGGTTGGCCTGATTGCCGGCGTTTGGCTTCTGGCCTTGGCGGCCAGAGCCACGGGAGGGGTGTCCTGGCTGCTCTTGCCGGGCTTGACGCACCCGTGTGCCGTTGCCGCCACGGTGCTACTGTGCCGGCGTGGCCAACGCCTCGAGGCGGAAGCGGAGACCCGCATGTTGCAGGAGGACTCCCAATGACCAGACTGGTGTTTCTTGGTGGATTTCTGGGTGCCGGCAAGACGACGCTTCTGTTGCGTGCGGCCTCTATGTTGCAGGACCGCGGGCTGGAGGTCGGTTTTGTGACCAATGATCAGGGCAGCGACCTGGTGGATACCGCGCGGGGGGTTGCGGCGGAACTGCCGGTGGCGGAAGTGGCGGGTGGCTGCTTCTGCTGCCGCTGGTCGGAATTGGCCGGTGCCCTGGAGACGCTGGCGGACCGAAGACCCGATGTCATCCTGGCGGAACCGGTGGGCAGCTGCACCGACCTGGCCGCCACGGTCCTGCGTCCCCTACTGATACAGGGGCCGGCAAACCTGGACTTGGCTCCGCTATCGGTGCTCGTGTCCACGCACAACCCCTCGGCCCGCCGGTCGGCCAAGGTCGAATGGCTGCAGGATCAGCAGGTGAGGGAATGCCACTGGTTGCTGCTCGGCAAGGCGGACCGCCTGTCGCCGGCGGACCGGGAGGCGCGGCGCGCGGAGTTGTCGGCTCTCTATCCGGGGGTGTCGCGCATCCTGCCGGTGTCCGGACGCACCGGGGAGGGTGTGGACGACTGGCTCGATCTGGTCTTGGGCCGGCCGGTGGACGATGTCGAAGTCCTGGACATTGACTACCGGACGTACGCGGAGGCCGAGGCGGAGCTTGGTTGGCTGAACGCCGCCTGCGAGCTGCGCAGTTCGCAGGCGCACAATCCGTCCCGAATCACCGGGACGGTGGCAGGTCGCATGTCGGATCGGCTTGCGGCCGAAGGCGTGGAACTGGCCCACTTCAAGCTGCTGGTCAGGACGCCGATAGGATCGCGTGCCGGCAGCCGGGTTTCCCATGCCGAATCCTGGGAGTGGGATCCGAATTCCCCATCCCTGCCCGATTCCAGGGAAGCGGAACTGGTGGTCAACCTCCGGGCCCTTGGCGCACCCGATGTGTTGCGGGATGCCTTGGTGGAAGCCCTCTCCAACCTGCAGGCGGAGTACGGCGTGCGGTGGTACATGACCCGGTGCGAGGCCTTCCAGCCCCTGGCACCCAAGCCGGAGATCCGCATGGCCTGACGCCTGCCTGCCGGCTCGCTTCAGGCCAAACAGTAGCGGTAGGTGTCCATCCGGTCGGTAAGGGCCAGACGGTCGCTCAGCCTGGCCAGCATGTCGGCCTTGGCCGACACGTGAGCGGGATCGTCCCAGAGGTTCCGCATCTCCAGCGGATCGTTCTCCAGGTCGTAGAGGACTCCGTCGCCGAAGCCGCCGTAGACGCAGACCTTCCAGCGTTCGGTGATCAGCATGCGGTAGCGGCACATCTCCGTGGAGATGCCGTCCTCGTCGTACTCGATCAGCTTGCCTTCCTGCTGCGGCCGTGCCCCGTCCTCAATCACCGGCCGCAGCGACTCGCCGGGGAGGATGGCGCGACGGGAGCGGTGGCCGCCGCGCAGGTCGAACGGCTCCTGGCCCAGGCCGGCGTAGTCCAGGACCGTGGGGACAAAGTCCAGATGGCTGACCGGCTGCGGAACCCGAGTTCCCTTCCGCCCCTGCGGCGTGTGCCAGATCAGCGGCACGCGCACCACCGGTTCGTACGGCCAGGGACCCTTGAGCAGGAGGTTGTGCGAACCCAGGTACTCGCCATGGTCGGAGAGGAAAACCACAATCGTGTCATCGGCCAGGCCAAGTTCCGCCAGGGCATCGCGCAGCCGGCCCACGCAGTCGTCAATGTGGGTGATCATGCCGTAGGTTTGGGCAATCGCCTCCCTTAGGACGCCCTCGTCCCAACCCCGGTGCGTGGGGCGGTCGAACCGTTCCAGGTAGCCGCAGGGGTCCTCGCTGCAGTCCCAGTTGTCGGGCAGCGAGACGGATTTCGGGTCATACATTTCGCTGTAAGGGCGTGCCGCACAAAAGGGGGCGTGGGGGTCGGGGAACGAGGTGACCAGGAAGAAGGGCTGGTCCCCCTGCCGGCGCAGGAATTCGATGCTGCGCTCCGTGATCCAGTCGTTGTAGTGCCATTCGGACGGAACGGGCATGCGCCAGGTCTGGGGGCCTGCCGAGTGATAGGCCTTCTCCCGGCTCAGTTCGGCCTTGGTTCCCGCGCGCTTGGCCTCGACATCATTGACATAGTCGCCAAAGACATAGTTGACGTGGCCGCCCACATAGTCGACGCTCTGGTAGCCGTAATAGGGCAGCGGCAGTTCCGTGATGTCATGGTCGTTCCATAGTTCCTGGCTTTCCCACGAAGCCGGCCGGCCGTCCTCGTCCCGCGCCTCCGTGTTGAAGGGTTGCAGGTGGATTTTGCCGGCGCAATGGGTTCGATATCCGTGTTCGGCGAGGAGGCCGGTGATTGTGGGAATGTTCCCATCCAGGTTGCAGCCGTTGGTCGTCAGGCCGTGCTGGCGCGGGGTTAGGCCGGTGTGCAGCGAGGCCCGCGTGGGCGAACACACCGGATTGGTCGGGTAGGCCCGGCTGAAGTTGACGCCGTCGGCGGCCAGCCGGTCCAGGTTTGGGGTTCTGACTTCGTCGTTGCCGTTCCAGCCCAGGCAGAAACTGTTCATCTGGTCGACGATGACGACAAGGAAATTGGGTTGCATCGGAACTCACTGTGGTTTCAGGTGGGCAAGTGGACTCCGACGGGGATGTGGCGGAGTGAACGAGGATTGGCAGTCGGGATTTGGATGAACCGCGGAGAACGCGCGATCAGGTGCGAAGGTGCTACCGCGCGTCTTTGGCCATCCCTACTTCACACATGGCTTTCCGACTCGAAGGGATTCAGTACGGGCACGCCGGTACGGTCGAAGTGACGGACATTGCCGGTGACTACCGTCAACCCATGGACGAGGGCGGTAGCGGCGATCATAAGATCGACGTTGTCGTACCCCAAGGATGCCGACAGATGTCCCCAGCGCTGTGCTACCGCAACATCCAGGGGCAAAACCCGGTCCCCATACAAGGTGAGCAATCGGGACAACCAGACATCCAACGCGTGGGTGAAAGGTGCGTTGTGGTGTTCCTGCTGCGTGATGCCTCGCCGTATTTCGCCAATCGTAACGGCGCTCAGGAACAGCTCCCGGGGTTGGTGTTGCGCGGCCCATTGGGCGACCTGAGGGTGTCTGTCAGGTCTGCGGAGGGCTGACACCACATTCGTGTCCAACAGCAACACTACAGGTCCACCGGCCGGGCATCCAGCGGCCATCTTTCAAACTCGAAGTCGCCGCCTTTGGGTATGGCCAACAGGTGTTCCACAAATGAGGGGGTGTCGTCCGCTTCCTCCTTGAGCAGCCGTTCGTACTCTGCTACGGCCAGTACCACTACGGCAGGTTTGCCCCTACGCGTCACTTGCTGGGGTTCGCCTGCCAAGGCGGCGTCCACCACTGCGCTGAAGCGGTTCTTGGCATCCTGCAATTGCCACGTGGCCATGTGACTGCTCCTGTCTAGACTGTCTAGCCAATTATGCCGCAAGCAGCAGATGGTTCAATGGGTCACCGCAAGTCCGAGACCACATCGGTGCCCAACAGGAGGTATATCAGAGCGCGCTCTCCCTGGGACTGTAGTTTCTGGTACGGGACGGCAACTCGAAGGCATCGTCGTCGGGTGCCTCGGGAATGGCCAGCAAGTGTTCCACAAAGTTGGACATGCGATCCGGTTGGTTCCGGCACAGCCGCTCGTATTCCGCCACGGTCAGCACAACGACGGCGGGTTTGCCCCTGCGCGTCACTTGCTGGGGTTCGCCTGCCAAGGCGGCATCCACCACGGTGCTGAAGCGATTCTTGGCATCGTGCAGTTGCCACGTGTTCATTGGGGCCACCCGTCTGGATTGTCCAGCCGATTATTCCACAAGCCGCGTAGGGGGCCCCTTGGGCTGCTGCGGGGTTCCCTTTGCCCAACCCGAAGTCCTGTGGATTCTCCCTGGATCGCACCTCGGGCGTGGGTGTGCCCGTTGGATTTGGGGCTTATACCGAGGAATGGGCACCCGGTACGGGGGGCGGGCCATCTGGCTCCGCCCTGTAGACGGGGCCCTCCCTGTTGACAGGGCAGGGCAATCGCATTCTAATTTGGGTAGTGTCGGCCATGGGTAGGATGGAGTGCCTCATCCCGTCCCTGAGTCTCCCCCATGGCCGCCACCGTCCCCGTGCCCCTGGTTTCCCTGTTCACCGAAGTCGAGGATCCGCGTCGGCCCCAGGCCCGGCGGCATGCCCTGGAGGACATTCTCCTGATCGCAACCCTGGCCGTCATCTGCGGTGCCGACAGCTGGACCGAGGTCGAGCTGTTCGGTCGCCAGAAGCAGGCCTGGCTGGAAACGTTCCTGGCCCTGCCGCACGGGATCCCCTCGCACGACACCTTCGGCCGCGTCTTTGCGCGGCTGGACCCCGCCCAACTGGAGGTCTGCTTTACGCGCTGGGTACGGTCGCTGGCGGAGAGCCTCCAGGACCAGGTCGTGTCGGTGGACGGCAAGGTGGCCCGTCGCTCCCGCGATGCCGTCCGGGGGGTACCGGCCCTGCATCTGGTGAGTGCCTGGGCCGACGCGGCGCGCCTGGTCCTGGGGCAGTGTCGGGTGGACGACAAGTCCAACGAGATTACGGCCATTCCGGAGCTGCTCGAAATGCTGGTGCTGGAGGGCGGCATCGTGACCATCGATGCCATGGGCTGCTACACGCGGATTGCGCAGACCATCCGCGACCGGGGGGCCGACTATGTGCTGGCGCTCAAGGACAACCAGCCGCAGTTGCACGAGGCGGTGGTCGAGACCTTCGCGGTCGAGCAGGCCGAGGGTTTCGAGGGCTGCGACCACGACTTCCACAAGACCGTGAACAAGAACCACGGCCGCATCGAGACGCGCCGCGGCTGGGTTATCGGCACGCCGGCGTACATCCGGTACGTGGACCCCGACGGGCTCTGGCCCGACCTGCGCAGCCTGGTCCTGATCGAGGCCCAGCGGCGACAGGGGAACCGGGTCGTCTCGGAGACCCGCTACTACATCTCCAGCCTGCCGGCAGATGCACAGCTCCTGTTGCAGGGCGTGCGCAGCCACTGGGGCATCGAGAATGCCCTGCACTGGGTCCTGGACATGGCCTTCCGGGAGGACGAATGCCGCATCCGCACCGGCCACGCCGCCCACAACATGTCGATCCTGCGCCGACTGGCCCTCAACCTGCTGCGCCGCGAGACCACGGCCAAGGGCGGTATCGCCGCCAAGCGCAAGCAGGCCGGCTGGAACGACAGCTACCTGCTCAAGGTCCTGTCAAATTAGAATGCGATTGCCCTGGTTGACAGGGGCGGTGAGTAGAAATGGGCTTTGGTATAGTGTGCCTGTCGGAATCAGCACGCGCCCTGACAGGCCGTGTCCGGCCGTCCCGCGGCACAGGGGAAGCTGCACGGCGAGAGGCGATCTCCGTTGGGAGACCTTGAAGACCCGTGAACCAGAGTAGGTGGGCACAAGCCCATATCTACTGAGTGCCTTGACAGGTACATATGCGGCTCCGGGTGTGAGGGATGGACGGCCGATGCAAAAGCCGTTCTTCTGCGGCCCGGGCCTTGGGTTGCGAGCTGTGGATTCGCCGGTCCCGCAGTCCACCGCGGGACCGGGTGGGGGTGTTCGGGACGTGCAAGCCGGCCCGCGGCGACGATCCCCGCGGGGCAGATGGATGGGGCTGCGTGTCGGGGGTGGGCCCGCGTCAGGGCCCCTAGGCCAGGGCGCGGACGGCCGACGATCCGTAGGGACCGTGCCGGGGGCGCAGCCAGACCCGCGTCCACCACCGCCCCTGGGCCAGCAGGGCCCTCAGGCAGGTCATGCCCTGGCGCAGGAGGCTGAGGCGCCGGGGTGCCGACAGGGTCGGGACGGTCGCCGGGGGCGTGCGCAGCTGTGCGGGGTTCCGGCCCAGGGCAGCGGCTTCCTCCCGGCGCGCTTGAGACCGCGGAAGCCCTGCTCAATCCAGTCCCGGCAGGCGTAGAGGGTCGCCTCCGTCCGGTCCGGCGGCATGTCCGTCAACAGCACCCAGGGATGCACATGCCCCGATCCGTGGAGCACCACCAGCGTACCCGGCAGAGGGCTGTGGAAGGGCGAGATTAGGCCGCGGCCCGTCGGGCCAAAAGGTCAGGTCGGGGTCGCAGCGCAGGCAGGGATGCCAGCCCAACGCCCGGATGCGGTGCCAGAGCCTGTTAGAACGGGTATTCAAGTAGCGGCAAAGCGACCGGTGACAAATGCCAATCCCTCGCCCACCATCACCGTAGGTGTATGTCGGAGAAGCAGGAGAACACCGTCGCGAGGGCTGACCACTTCGCTCTGCTCACGCCCGTACACATCCCGTACACAGCCAAGGCGCTGACCGGCCTGGACATCAGCCAATAGCTCCGTCTCGCTTTCAAACAGTCCGGCAGACTGGGCCGCGATAAGGTAATCCAGGTTGCCATCACCCCATAGATGGTGGGTAGGTTGCTTGACGGGACAGGGTACTGGTCTCATCTGTAACATAGACATGATGTTGAGAATGCCCTGTGCATAGACAGTGATGGCTTCACGTTCGGCTCTGCCGCCGCCCGGTGTTTCTGTATACAGGCAGGGAATGCCTGCCGCATGAGCTACAGAAATGGTCCGGCCTGGAGGTACCGGTGGGGGATGTCCCCAGATGACGGATGTTCCAAACGCCTTTGCCCCCTCCAAGCTCTGCTGACCTGCAGGGGTATCCTCGTGGATGTAACCCACTAGGGTAGGGATATCAGACTGCGGACCGCCACTATGTAAATCAATATAGAAATCCGCGTGGCGGATCAACTTCCGGTACATTACGTCTGCTATGCGTTCGGTTAATGTACCCGTGGTGGAACCTGGAAAAACCCGAGCCAGATTGCGTCCATCCACAGGACTGTTGCGGGTATGGGTCTCGAAAGCCGGCACATTGCTTACTGGCACCATGATGATTGTGCCGCGCATGTGGTGGGGATCCAACTGTTGGTAAACACGAGGAATGGCTTGTATCCCTTCCATTTCATTGCCGTGTACACCGGCAGTTACTACCAGGATTGGACTCCGCACCTCACTGGTTGCATACAGAATGGGAAGTTGCCATGAGCCTCCTCCCGGACGGGGGCCAACGGTGACTTGGGTAAACCCCTTGTATTGTGGAACCAAGTCTGCAAGTTCAAATTCGGAGTTGGATGTCATAAAGGCAAAGACTCCGTAATACCAAAGGTTGTCCTGTGTTTTGGGGTTGACTTCAAGTGGAATGCCATAACGGATTCGTGAAGTTCAACTGCAAGCAGGCAAACTCCAAGTTACACAGTCCATCATACGGGCAATGCTGATTTTGTGCAAACTGCCAAAGCAGATAGTAACTAGTATGTTGGCCAAATTCAGTAGGCACAGGCTGCAGCCTGTGCCTACTGACGGGGCGTGACAGACCGGTTTGTAACCGGTCCGGTTCACCGAGACCGTTGAACTGCCAGGTTCGTTGCGCCTCGCCTTGGCAGCCTCCCGAACAGTTTCTTGGACCTAAAGTCCGCGTGTGCTGGACCGGGACCGCGAAGGATTCAACCACCCCGGTCTACAGGAGAGCCAGGCCATGTCCCAGACCCATGTTGGCATCGACGTATCCAAGCACCAGCTCGATGTGGCGCTCTGGGGTCGCCCCGAAGAGGATGACCGCCTGGCCAACGAACCTCAGGCCATTGAGGCTCTCTGTCGGCACTTGGCCCGCCAGGCCGACCGCATCGTGGTGGAAGCGACCGGAGGCTTGGAGCGGCCCCTGGCCCTGCAGGCGGCCGGCCTGCAGGGCACCGTGGTCAACCCGCGCCAGGCCCGTGACTTCGGGCGCGCCTCCGGCCGACTGGCCAAGACCGACCGCATGGATGCCCGACTGCTGGCCGAGATGGCGGCCCTGATGCGACCGCCGGTTCGGTTACTCGGTGAGATTGACAACTTCCCCGGCCGCTTTCGCCTCTTCCATGGCGGCCTGTAGTTCAGCGGCTATGTCCGCCGGGGTCTTCTGCCCCTGGAAAATGGCGGCAAAGCCATCCCACTGCACCTGATTGAATCTGGCGGGCACAACCACGTCGATGTTGTAGCCCATGGTGTCCGCCTGTTCCCCGATGATGGCGAGGGCCTGCTCCAGAAGCTCTGGAATCACCAAGTCCGTGGTGTCCACGGGAAAGGCGGGAACCACGTTGATTTCCATGATCCAGCGCTTGCCGGTCTCTTCGCTGATCAGGTAGTCAATGAACTCCAGAACCGCCTCCAGATGGGGAGTATGGGCATTCACGACCCAGCCGGAGCCAATGCCGCCCGGCACCACAACCGGGCCGCCATCCAGGGAAGGCAGGAAAAAGAACCCGATCGGATCGGGTGTCAGGGCAGAGTCCGCGAATAGTGCCACGTTCCAGGTGCCGCTGGGGTGCATGACCGCCTGCCCCGTCTGCATCATCGCCAAGCCGTCCTCATAGTTGATGGCATGGAAATCCTGCGGGAAGCAACCCGCGGCCGGCATGTCCACAAAGAACTTCCGGATGGCATCAACAGTGTCGGGATGGTCCCAGGATTCCTCCCCCGAAATCATCCGGGCCAGACGCTCACGGCCCACCCGGTTGTTCATCATGATGCTGAACATGTGAAAGGCAGGCCAGCTGGGTCCGTTGGTGAACGCGATGGGGACCAGATCGGCTTCCCGGATGGCGGGGCACAGGGCAATCAGCTCGTCCCAGGTTTCGGGCACGCGCCAGTCGTGCTCCGCAAAGAGCCGTTGGTTGTAGTAGAAGCCGATGAACTCCAGCTCGTTGGCCACGCCGTAGACATGGCCGTTGAACGTGCTGCGATCCAAGGTCCACGGATAGATGCGCTGATCCCATCCCCGTTCGACATAAATGTCCTCCAACGGCATCAGCAGTCCGGCGTCGGCCAGCACGCCGGAGATGCCGGGCCCCAAGTCGTAGTAGATGATGTCGGGTCCCGTACCGGACGTGAGTGCCGTACGCACGAGGTCGCGCATGGCAGTGACGGTATAGGGTTCCCGTACGACTTCAATCCGATCCTGACTGGTGTTGAAATCCGCCACGATGGCATCCATGCGATCCGACACGTCCATGAACTGATCCCAGAAAAGGATGGACACTTTCGCCGGCGGCACCTCTTCGGTTGACACTGGGGGAGGGGCCACACAGGCGGCCAAGAAACCGGCAAGCAGGAGACACAGCTTCCTGGCTATCTGACATCGACTCATCATTTCCCATTCCAACTCGCATGACAGGCAGACGGTGGGTCACACAGAACCACGGGGCTTCGCCCACGTCAGGGTAACCGCAAAGTTGCGGTGGAAGGGATATTTGGGGGTACCCCCGTTGTTGTGGCGCATCTTCAGGCAACGGTGTTGTACGGAACAAGCCAACGTGGATGCCAAGCCCATTCGGCATATGCCGTCCGCATCTGTCCCTTGCACAATCCAAAGGGGCGCCATGTGCCATTGGGGCCCAGATCCTCACGGGCTACGTTGCAACCCTCGGATATGTCGTTGACACATTGATCGATGCGCCCTTTTGGCCACTGTACGCAGTCACCGGGGTGTCGAGAATGGTTTGTACCGCACGCTGGAGTTCAGTCTCGGTGGATGGCTTTCGCATGCGCAGCGGCATTGCCGCTGCAGTAATGGACATCTGTGAAGGACTGCACCAAACATGGTGCGGATGGTTCGTCAACCAGGCAGACCGGATGGGTCATTCGGATTGATCCGGTGCAGGTTAGGGCACAATCCGTCGATTACAACCTCAATCCTGGCCTGATCGCGACTTTGCGTTTGCCCTGGGGTTGACTGTACGGCCAGACTTGGCTTTCCGTCTGCCGTCAATTCCTTGGTTGATCCCGAGTTTCGCGGCAATGCCGTTGCCGCAAGTCCGGGTTGCCTGGTTGCCTGGTGAGTGTGTTCAGGCTTCGGCAAGCGGCCTCACGCACCACAGTACCGATAGTTGTCCATCCTGTCGGTCAGGGCAAGGCGATCGCCCAGTTTCGCCAGCATCTCGGCCTTCACCTGGAGATGTTCGGGATCGTCCCAGAGATTCTGCATTTCCAACGGATCGTTTTCGAGGTCGTAGAGCACGCCTTCTCCGAAGCCACCATAGATGCAGATCTTCCAACGTTCCGTGATCAGCATGCGGTAGCGGCACATTTCCTGCGACACTCCGTCCTCGTCGAACTCCATCAGCTTGCCGTCCTGCTGCGGCCGGGCTCCCGTGTCGATGACGGGCCTCAGTGATTCGCCCGGCAGGATCGCGCGTTGCGCCTGTTGGCCTCCTCGCAGATCGAAGTCCTCCTGGCCCAGGCCCGCGTAGTCGAGGACTGTCGGCACGAAGTCCAGGTGGCTGACCGGCTGCGGTACCCGTACCCCCTGCCGTCCTCCGGGTGCGCGCCAGATCAAGGGCACGCGCACGACGGGTTCGTACGGCCAGGGGCCCTTGAACAACAGGTGGTGCGAACCCAGGTAGTCACCGTGGTCGGAGAGGAACACGACGGTGGTGTTCTCGGTCAATCCGGATTCGTCCAACGCACCGAGCAGCCGTCCCACGCAGTCGTCGACGTGGGTGATCATGCCGTAGGTCTGGGCAATCGACTCCCTTAGGACAGCTTCATCCCAGTTGCGGTGCATGTTCCGGTTATGCATGTCAAACCGATCCAGGTAGCCGCACGGATCCTCCCGGTGATTCCAGTTGTCGGGCAGCGAGATGGCCGCAGGGTCATACATCTCGCTGTAGGGCTTGGCCGCGCAGAAGGGATGGTGCGGGTCCGGGAAGGAGGTCACGAGAAAGAAAGGCCGGTCTTCCCGTTTACGCAGGAAGTCGATGCTGCGCTCCGTGATCCAGTCGTTGTAGTGCCATTCGGGCGGTATGGGCATGCGCCAGGTTTGCGGACCGGCAGAGTAATAGGACTTCTCCTGGCTGAGTTCGGCCTTGGTGCCCGGCCGTTTGGCCTCCACGTCGTTGACGTAGTCTCCGTTGACATAGTTCACGTGTCCGCCCACGTAGTCCACGCTTTCGTAACCGTAGAACGGCAGCGGCAGCTCCTTGATGGTGCCGTCGTTCCACAGGTCCCGGCTTTCCCACGTGGCCGGCTGGCCGTTGTCCCCCCGCGCATCCGTGCTGAAGGGCTGCAGGTGGATCTTGCCCACACAGTGGGTTTGATAGCCGTTGGCGGCCAGCACACCGGTTACGGTGGGAATGTTTTCGTCCAGGTTGCAGCCATTGGTGGTCAGGCCGTGCTGGCGCGGGGTCAGGCCGGTGTGCAGGGTTGCCCGCGAGGGTTGGCAGACCGGGTTGGAGGGGTAGGCCCGGTCGAAATTGACCCCCTCCGCGGCCAGTCTGTCCAAATTGGGGGTCCGGACTTCGTCGTTGCCGTTCCAGCCCAGGCTGAAACTGTTCATCTGGTCGACGATGATGACAAGGAAGTTGGGCTGCATCGGACTCGCTATCCCTTCAAGCCGGTAAGGGCAATGCCGCGGATGATCTGCCGCTGGAACAACAGGAAGGCGACCACCACCGGAAAGACCGCGATGAAGGCGCCGGCGTTCTGGACGGCGAAGTTGCGTTCGTATTCCGCCGCGAACGTGGCCAGGCCGACCGCCAGCGTGTACTTGGCGGTGTTGGTCAGGACCACCAGGGGCCAGAGCAGGTTGTCCCAGTTGGCCAGGAACTGGATGATGCCCAGGGCCGCCAGCGACGACGGCACCAGTGGCAGCGCCACGAACACGAACAGGCGCGGCTCGCTGGCGCCGTCGATGCGTCCGGCATCCAACAGCTCGTTGGGCACGCTGTGCATGAACTGGCGCATCAGGAAGATCCCGTAGGGGGTCACCACAGCCGGCACGATGATGGAGGCGTAGGTGTTGAGCAGGTTGGCCCAGAGCACCACCTGGTAGTGGGGAATCAGCAGCATGGGCCCCGGGATCATCATGGTGGCGATGATCACGTAGAACATCGGTTCCTTGAAGCGGAAGTCGTACTTGTTCCAAACGAAGCCCAGGTAGGCGGAGGTGAGCACGCTGAGCGGCGTGGCCACCCCGGTGACCAGCAGGCTGTTCATGAAGTAGCGGCCAAACTTGATCTTCGTCCAGGCCGCAATCAAGGGTTCCAGCGTGAAGGTCTTGGGCAGGAAGGAGGGCGGATACTGGCTGATTTCCGCCTCCGCCTTGAAGGTGGACATCCCCATCCAGAGGACGGGGAAGAGCATGGCAAAGGCCCCGATGAACAGGAGCAGGTACAGGATCACCGCTCCGAGATCGATGCGCAGGCGGCTGCGTCGGGCAGTTGCGGCGGTCATGGTCCGATCAGGCTCCGATGTCCCATGAACTGCGCAGGAAGCGCAACTGCACGAAGGTCATCAGCATGATGATGCCGAACAGGATGAAGGAGATGGCCGCGCCGTAGCCGAACCGGAACAGCTGGAAGGTCTTCTCGTACAGGAGCAGCACCACCGTCGTGGTGGAGAAGAGAGGACCGCCTGCGGTCATCACGTACATGGGCACGAACACCTGCAGGCTGTTGATCACCCCGACCACCACCACGAAGGAAAGGGCCGGCATCAACAGCGGCAGGGTGATGCGGAAGAAGCTGGCCCGCGCTCCGGCCCCGTCGATTTGGGCCGCCTCGTAGTAGGTTTGCGGAATGTTCTGCAGCCCTGCCAGCAGGATGATCATGCGCACTCCCAGGAACTTCCAGAAGCCGAACAGGATCAGGCTGTTCATGGCGTGCTGGGGGCGCGTGAGCCAGCCGATCTCCGGCGGCGGCGGCAGGTTCAGGAAGTCCGCCGTGGCGAAGATGGAGGTGTTCAGGATGCCGAACCGGGGCTGGTAGATGAATTCCCACACCAGGGCCACGGCCACCATGCCGGTCACCGTGGGCATGAAGTAGCTGGCCCGCAAGAAGGCCTGGAACCGCTTGACCGAGTTGATCATGACGGCAACCAGGAGACAAATAACGGTGCCCAGAACCACATTGCCGAAGGCGAATTCGAACGAGTTGCCCATGGCCAGCCAGAAGCGCTGGTCCTGGAACAGGGCCTCGGCATAGTTGTCCAGGCCCAGGAATTCCTGGGTCGGACGCAGCGGCTGCCAGTCGAAGAAGCTGTAGATGAACGTGTAGATGAAGGGGAATACGGTCCAGATCAGGAAATAGGCAGCGGCCAGCACAATGGCGCCGGCAATCATGGCGTTCTGGCCGGCCAGCCGAATGCGATGGGGACTGGCGGCCTGAGGCTGCCGCAGGCGTGAAAGGAAGGCCATGGGATTGCTTGCGGTTTCTGGCCGGGAAGGCAGCCGGTAGCACCGGCTGCCTTCCCGTGCCCATGTGCAAGACTACGGCTGGTCCGGAATCATCAGGTTGGCATGCTTGTAGTTGCGCTCGATGATGTTCCAGTCTTCCCGCTGGGCCAGCTCGGCATCGATGAACTGCTCCGCCTGGGCCATGGCATCGTCGATTTCCGCGCCGCCCACGAGGATCGGGCCGATCAGGGCATCGCCGATGCCGACGTTGTAGACCGCCGGGGTGTCGTTCACGATGCCCCACTCCACGGCCCCCGAAATCACGTTGGCCACCTGGTCCTCCTGGACCTCGGGCAGGTCGATCAACTTGTTGTACGGCGGAATGAAGCCGTTGCGCAGGGCCACGGTGTGCGCGACCCGTTGGTCGCTGCTGTAGAGGAAGTGCCAGAAGTCCCAGGCCACGGCCTTCTCGGCCTCGGGCGCGTAAGGGTTCACGACGGCTTCCACGGCAAAGCGGATGTTGCCGTAGGCGGGTTGGAAGGTGCCGTCGAACGTCGGGATGGGCGCGGCGAACCACTCCAGATCGGGGTTGTTGCGGCGCAGGACCGACGTGACCCAGGAGAAGTCGGCGATGATGGCCGCGGTCTCCGATGTGAAGGAATCCAGCCGGTTGGGCATCTCCGGATCCACAACCCGGTCCACCTCGTGCAGGTCCTTGATGAACTGCAGGGCGTTGCGGCTTTCCTGGTTGTTGATTTGGGTCCGCTTGCCGTCCTGCGTGAACAGGTACCGTCCCTGCTGGTAGCAGCCGTTCTTGTGGAAGGTGGGCCAGTCCGCCTGGAACCCGGATCGCACAATCCGGTCCTGGCTGTCGTACCGGGTCAGCGCCTTGGCGACCGTGCGCAGGTCGGACCACGACTGGGGCGGTTCGTCCACCGAGAAGCCCTCCTCCTCCCACAGGCGCGTGTTGATGTACATGACGGGCATCATGGTGCCCATCGGGAGGAAGTGGCGGCTGCCCGGCGTGCCGGTGGGGCAGTCCATGGCGCCTTCGGCGAACGCGACCCAGTTGTCGTCCAGGAACTTGCGGTTGGCCACGTGATCCGGAATCGGATCCATCAGGCCGCCGTCGCAGAACTCGGTCAGCTGCGAGGTGTGCATGTGCCAAAGGGCCGGTCCCTGGCCCGCGGGTACGTTGACCGTGAGCTTGGTCCAGTACTCGCCCCAGGCCTGGTTGGACACATTGATGGTGACGTTGGGATACAACTTCATGTATTCCTCGGCCCACTCCAGTTCGTACTCGTAGCGGTCGAGGGCCCACTCCCAGTATTCAAGCGTGATCGGTTCGCCGTTGTTGATGCTGTCCTTTTGGACATAGGGGATGCCGGTGGCGGCGTTGGACAGGTCGAAGACATTGTCGGGCACCTCGATCGTTCCAATTTCCACCACGGGGCCCATGTCGGACGGCATGTCGCCGTCGGTCTGGCCGGCGGGAGCACATGCGGCAATAGCAGCCGTGGCAGCCATGCCCGCACCGAGGCGCAGGAATGATCGCCGGGTCAATCGCGTGTCATGCATACGACACTCCTGTTTTGAATGGTAGGGTGGCGTGAACTGCGCCACGTTGCCTGACAGCAGTATATTCGACCGGGTAGACCGCTTGCTTTCAGTGGCTTGCAACACGCGTCAGCAGGACTTCCGGCTTGAGGCTCGGGGTCGGAGGCATCAGGCAAGGCTGTGCCCGGTCCTGTTCAAGCAGGCCTATCCGTCCAGGGGCTGGGGAGGTATGGGCATCCCGCTGGCTCGACTGCTTCCCAATGTCCCCGGTCGGGCCAACTGCTACGATTAGGGCGAGATGCAGCATGGGACGGAGGCACCCCCATGGCAGGCCAGCAGATAACCGGGTTGACAGTCGAAGGGTACAAGTCGTTCGGCAAGAAGCAACACCTGCAGATCCGACCCCTTACTTTGTTGGCCGGCGCCAACAGCAGTGGCAAGAGCAGTGTGATTCAGCCTCTGCTGCTCCTGAAACAGACCTTGGATGCTCCCTTTGACCCGGGGCCCCTCAAGATCGATGGCCCCAATGTGGCATTTTCCTGGCAGAGAGAAATGTTTACGCGCACCCGGGGTGGCGGAAACCAACCCAGACTGAAGATCGGTTTGGAATATCTACACGCGGAAGAATTTCCTGAGACATTGACTCGGCGCACATTGGAATTGGAGTTCAAGCAGCCTCGGAACGGACCAATCGAGATTGCAAAAGAGAAGGTAAGCGGAGTCCATGCACAAAATGGCCAAGAAGCATTCAACAGTCTGGTCTTCACCCAGGGCGACGTGCCGCACCCAACCGTTGAGGACTATGCCTGGTTGGATCCATTCCTCAAAAACAAGATGTTGGCCCCGATCGGCGAAACCAGTATCATGGTGCGCGCCGAGCCATCTCGATGTTTTCTGGACTTGCAGATACTGATACTTGACGGAAATTCCATAAGTTTCACACATGATGTGTCGTTCGGCCGCCAGCTGGGCAATCTGCTTACCGACATTATTTACATTCCCGGTCTCCGTGATCCGGCAGCTGTACGCACGTACCAGCTCATGCCCGTTAGTGAACGCTTTCCTGGACCCTTGCCTCTGTATTTGGCCAGCATAATCCACCATTGGGGTCCGGTCAGCGGTCGGTTGGAAGCCTTGGAGCAGGATCTCCGCACACTGGAGTTGGCAAGAAGTGTATCGGCCAGAACAGTGGATGATACAGCTCTCGAGGTATTGGTAGGTCGCTACATTCCGGGTGATAGGCATGACTACTGTCCCTATCTGGTCAGTCTGGCGGATGTGGGATTGGGCCTTTCCCAGGTCATGCCGGTGCTGGCAGCTTTGCGGGTGGCCCAACCTCAGCACTTGGTCGTGATGGAACAACCGGAACTGCACCTGCATCCAAGGGGAATTCACAAGTTGGCCAAAGTCATCGTGGACGCCGTGAACCGCGGGGTGCGGGTCATCATGGAGACGCACAGTGAGTTGTTGCTTTTGGGGGTTCAGACCATGGTGGCCCAAGGACGGCTGGATCCCGCACAGGTGAGTCTGAACTGGTTCTCCCTTGACGAACAGGGTCATTCCCTCATCCGTCAAGCCGACGTTGCGAAGGACGGTTCCTTTGGCGATTGGCCCGTGGACTTCCTGGATGTGGAGATGTCAGCCCAGCGACAGTACTTGGATGCCGCCGGCAACCATGGATGACAATGGGGGATCCTTGCTGCTTGTGGTCGATGCCGACATTCTGCGTGCGGCGGGACATTCGGAAGGACACGCAAGCAACATTCGCGAGGTGCTGCAATCCATTCTCACGGTCTGCCATCGGGTCCTGTTGTCCGGGGAAGCTCGTTCCGAGTGGGACACGCATGCTTCCCGGTTTGCCCGGACTTGGTGGACTGCGATGAGCAGCCGAGGTAAGATCCGGCCGATCACGTTGCAACTGGCCAGCCATGAGGCAGCACTTGGCAGTTGCGGTCTGGCACCTGAACGACTGCCTAATCTCAACAAGGACCTGCATCTGGTCGTTGCCGCCCTCGAGCACGGAGACCGCATCGTGATCTCGAACGACAAACGGGCTGCCGGAGGGTTCTCGGAGTTGGCGTGCGCGATTCCTGCATATGGCGGGGTCGCCTGGTGGGATTCCGATCATCCCATACCTCCCCGGTTGCCCAATTGAGAGACCTCCGCGTCGAAACAACCCCTGCCTGTCGGTCGGCATCGGCAGAGCCCCTTCAAGTGAAGTTCCGGGGGTGACGCAGGCGGGGAGGGCAACGCCTGCCGTGGTTGTGGTAGAGCCCAACACCATTCCGGAAGGTGTTCCGTGCTCCTGCTGCCCACTATACCCGCGGCCTTGCCGATGGGCTTTTCAGTACAGCCCATCCACAGCAACCTGATTGGTGTCGGTACCACGTCCGCCTGTAGTACTGCAACCCCTTCCAACGTCTGCTGAACGTGGTCTGTGTCCAGGAGGTCCAACCCGGATCGACACCCGTCGCGCCCTTCCCATCTGTTCAGCGCGACCCGGACATGACACCGCAACAGGTGTATCCCATCTGCCGGAACCGTCTGGGTATCGAGTTCAACTTCCGCAATGCCAAGCAGCACCTGTGCCTGACCGCCTACCGGGCCTGCACCGGGATCCGCTACCACTTCCATGCCGGGAACATGCCGGGGACCCTGGCCCGGGCATGGTGGGGAATGTGCCAAGCAGCGGGATGGGCCGTGCCCATCAGGGCCGAGGGCGACCAATCAAAGCCAGTCTTCCATAGGCGGAACGTTTTCCCGCCTCGCCCTTGGCCTCCGGCTTCCAATCAGGTTGGGGCCATCGAGAAGAAATCGGGCGGCATGGGCCCGGGCACCAGCACAGGGGCCGGACAGCTCCAGCGTATCCCGTCTGCATGCAAAGCCCATCCGATCCCCTGTCAGCGGTCTCTGGCCCCGCCGCTGGGATTCAAACACTTTTCCAATACCCGCAGAGCTCCTAATGAGCCCGGTTTTCAACACAATCCAGGATGTACTGGCAGTTCCTGGCGCCCGAATGCGAGTACCGTGGTCGGACCAGTGAGAGTCGGAGGTGAATAATGGCAGATAGTCGGAAATCAGGTGAGGGCCGGACAGACCAGGTGGTGTTGGACAACCCGCGCTGGGTGAACGCTGTTTTTAGCAGCACCAACTGGGCTTGGCTCTGGCTTATGGTGCGCCTGTGGTTGGGTGTGAGTTGGATTGAGGCGGGATGGCACAAGACACAGGAAGCCGCCTGGACCGGAGGAGGAATGGCTGTCAAGGGCTATTGGGAGCGCGCCATTGTGATTCCGGAACAGGGCCGTCCCCCCATCGCCTATGACTGGTACCGCCAGTTCCTGGAGTTCCTGCTCCGCAACGAGTGGCATGACGTTGTCGGATGGCTGGTGGCCTATGGCGAGGTCCTGGTGGGACTGGGATTGATTGTCGGGGCGTTTACGGGCCTCGCAGCCTTCTTTGGCGCCTTGATGAACTGGAACTTCATGCTGGCCGGAACCGCCAGCACCAACCCGGTCCTGGGCTTGATCGCTCTCGGGGTGATGGTCGCCTGGAAGACGGCTGGTTGGTGGGGGTTGGACCGGATTCTGCTGCCAGTGTGCGGGGTGCCTTGGCAGCGGGGTACGTTGCTTGGTGGGGGACCCGTGTCAGTAAAGGGGAGTGTGCCTGCCCGAAGGATTTGGTATGCGGAGCAATGGGTGCGCATGCTGGTGGCCGCGGCCTGCGTCGTGTTCGCCCTTGCCGCACTCGAGGGTGCGCTCCAGCTTCTGGTGTTCGGTTTCGCATTGCTACTTGCAGCAGTAAGCGGGACCGGACGGTTCTTCTTCACCAGGCGGTAGACGCACGACCGTTGCCATCGACGCCCTGCGTGTCCTGATGTGGAGAGCCCGCGCGGCGGTTGTCGGGATGCCGGATATTCTCTTGAGGCCATGGTTGTGTGGACTTAGCCGGGTGGGACCGGTTTGGGGAGCAGGCTGCGACCTTGATGGCAAGCATCGGCCATCGCCCTGCCACCCGTGCCGTGGAAGGCCGGAGCCCTGGCGGCGGATGGATGCGATGCCATCTCTGGCCCTGTCTGGTGAATACGGATTCATGGTCCAGGCAACTTGCCCTGATTTCGGGAAGAGGAAGGGCTCGATGACCTCGCCTGGGAACGGTCGCGCCAGAACGGATCTCGGGATGGGGCGGTCCGTCACGCTCCGGTGGAGAGGGTGGGATTGGAGCCTGCTCTGCAGTAAACGCATTCACCATCCAGCCGCGTAGGCCGTGGTGCGCGGATCCGCACCGCCGGTGAGAACCCCCGCCTCGGCATCCACGGTGATGGCGCATACGCGGCTGACCGACCCGCTCCAATCACCGTCCTCTTCCAATATGTGCCCCTTGTTCCGCAAGGCGGAGCGCGCCTCTTCCGCGATCCGCGTCTCCACGGTCACGATGCCGTCCAGCGTGATGTGGGGCCAAAACGAATTCGGGAAACTGTGACTGATGACCCGTGGGGCTTCGATGGCGGACTGCGGATCCATGCCGAATTCAACGGTGTTGAGGAAGACCTGGAGCATGCCTTGTACCTGGGCGTCCCCGCCGGGACAGCCAAAGGGCATGTAGGGTCGGCCGTTGCGCCGGGCCAAGGCTGGATTGGGGGTCAGGCGCGGACGCTTGCCCGGCATGAGGGATGAGGCGTGATTGGGATTCAGCCAACTCTGGGTGCCCCTGTGGGATATCGGGAAGCCCAGTTCCGGTATCACCGCGGCTCCACCGACACCGTCGGAGGGAGTGGCGGAAAAGGCATTGCCCTGTCCGTCCACAACACAGAGATAGGTGGTGTCGCTCTCCCAGGGCAGCTTTCCGTCCCCACTGGAGTTCCCTGACGAAGCCTCCCGAGCAGGGATCCCCTGCCTGTCGGGCTCAAAGGCCCACGGATCGCCGCAGGGCGGCATGGAAGGTGTTGCTTGGCAAGGATCAATCCGTTGCCGGCGTATGTTGGCATACTCGGCATGCAACAGTCCCTGCATGGGCACGTTCACGAAGCCGGGATCGCCGAAATAGGCCTCGCGGTCGGCAAAGACCAGCTTGAGCGTTTCCAGCAGAACATGCAGATAATCCCCTGAGTTGTGTCCCATCGCCTTGAGGTCCAGCCCTTCCAGTATGTTCAGGGCCATTAGGAGCGAGGGACCTTGACACCAGGGTCCGCAACTGTTGACTTCCAGATCTCGATAGCGGATGGTTTCGGGCGCTTCCACCAAGACCGTGAAGTCCGCCAGGTCCTCATAGGTCAGCAGGCTGTCCTGCCGTTCGTGAAACTCGGCAATCTCCCGTGCGATGTCTCCCTTGTAAATCAGATCACGAGCCGCGCGGATGCCCTGGGTGCGATCACCGGCGCAACCGCGTTCCGCATCGATCATGCGCTGGAACGTATTGGCCAAGTCAGGTTGCGAGAACGGTTGGCCTACCGGCACGGGCTCCCCTGCCGGCAGGAATGTGGACGCCGTTGTGGCATAGGTGCGGATGGCAGGGCTTTGGAGTGCCTTGTAAAACCGTTCGTCCACGGGTCTCCCGTCCCGGGCCAATTCCAGGGCAGGTTGCACTACTTCCTCGAAGGTCATGGTTCCCCACCGGGCCAAGGCACTCAGCCAGGCATCCGGAGCCGCGGGCGTTACCGTCCGCGGCAGGCCCTCGGGCATGTCCCCGTCGTGGTGTTCCATGAAGTGCTGAATGCTGGCGGCCTTGGGCCAGCGGCCCAGACCACTGATCGTCTCTACCGGCTTGCCATCGCCGGGGCCGAACATGATGGGTGCAACGCCGCCGAAGTTCGCCGACTCCGGCACAACCACATTGAGGCACAGGCCGGCGGCCACACCGGCATCGGCGGCATTGCCCCCTTGCTCCAGAATCCCCAGACCAGCCATGGTGGCCAGGTTGTGATCGGTGGAGATGAGGTGACCTCGGCTGCGAAAGGGAGGACGTGTGGTTTCCATGGGATTCTCGTTGGCTTGCTTCGCTGTCAATAGGGGACAGTGTACGGGGCTTCCGGATTCTGTCGGAGCCCGAGTGCGGAACTTGGCTTGGACCGTACCCTGATGTTCGTTGCCACGAAGTGCTAACTACTGGTGGCTTGGAGCCAGCGGTCCAGACCCCTGATGGTCTCTACCGGTTTGCCATTGCGGAGTCCGAACATGATGAGGGGTTGTGCAGCAACATCCGCAAAGGTCTCAATCGCCCCAAAAGCAGTGGCTGGGAGCCGGCATCGGGCAGGCTCCCGATTCGCTGATACAATGTCCGCAGAGTGGAGCCGAGTCGAAGACGGTTGGGTTCAGAATGAACAGTCGCACCCGAAGTGACGAGGTACGGTTCACGATTGGTTCGCTCAAGGTGCATGGGTGGTATTCCGACTGCTCTGTGGCTGAAGTGGCCCGGCGCATGAACGCCGCAGGTGAGCGTACCGCCCGAGGATTGCCTTGGAACGAGTCCAACCTGCGGTCCTTTTCCCGCAGGCACAGCTTCTCCCGCGATTTTTTCGAGAACTTGATGCCTCTGGTCGTTACTGTGGACGAGCCAGGGTTCACTGAGCATGCGCATCCCGACTACGCCCCGTGGCTGACCGTTACGGACGGCATGCGCGACGCACGCGTGATCTCGCGGTACATCGAGAAGGGCAGTCGAGAAAACAGGGAATGTCTCTGGCAGGCCATTGAGGACGATCCGGAAGTGCGGGCGGAGGTGATCAGATTTGCTCCTTTGATGTTGGATCACCCTTGGGCAGCTGAGCGTTACCGACAGTTCCTGGATCATGCCCGCATGATGGATTCCGCTACCCGTCTGAGCTAAGTGATTTGAGGGGAACCTTGTGTCTGTCGGTTGCTGGTGCATGAAACCCCAATGCCCACCCCCTTAACACAATCGGAGATTGACCGCTGGCACCAAGTACTTGCCGCGGCAGCGCAAGTACAGACCGTCATACCAGAGGCCATCCTCGCTGGTGGAACGGCCGTGGGGATCTACACTCCCTATCGCACGTCACACGATGCGGATCACTACATACCGGATTTCCCTCGGGTCTTTGACAGTGTGCAAGAGCGTCTGACCACAATTGTCGGATGGATCACGGAGGAAGTACGCGGGCAACACACTATCCTGGGGCATTTGGATGGCACGGAAGTGTCCTTCCAGCACGATGATCGGGTTCGCGGGCTTGGCGGTCCGCTGGAAATCCAGCATTACTCCCTGCGCGGTATGTCCCTATGCTTGCCCACCTTGTTCGAACTTCTCCGGATCAAGAGCTATTTGCTCATGTTCCGCAATCATGCCCGTGATTATGCTGACTGTGTTGCCTTGGCCAAAGAACTGAAGAATCCTGTATTGTTCAGAGCTCTTGTCCTCGCAGAACAACGCTACCCCATGCGCCCGCATCCAGCCTGGTCGCATGACGGCTCGCAAAAGCCTCTTTCCTTCCTGTACGAGATGGGCCTGCGCTTGGTCAGCCCCTTGCCACGGGATCTGAAGAAGACACTCAACCACTGGGATCAACGGTTCCGCTTGGTCCGTCCGGAGGAGTTACCGAGTTGGACCACCTTGGTCTCCAAATGCCAAGAACTGGGAGAGAGAGTGCTGGAAGTCCATCAGGTATTGACTGACCCAGAAGCTGATCCGGAACTGGCCGCCCGCTATGGTGTCTTGTATCCCAAGGGCAGTGAGCCGAGACAGCGCGATGAAGGCGAATCCCGTCCGCCATGACCTCTTGACAAGATGGAGACCGCGGAAGAAACACCGTGCAATTTTGTCCGAAGTCAGTCCTGCAAGGCTTTTGGGAGGAACGTTAGATTGGCCCTTACAACAAGACTCGCCCGGCTGGTTTTGACGGCCAGTCTGCTGTTGGTTGCCTGTTCCTGTACGTTGGTGGTTCCTCCGCCGCCGGACACCCCCGCGGCGCTGAAACTCGGATTGCTGCTCGATTACACGGGTTCGCCGGAAGCGTCCGCGGATCGGGAACGGGCCTTCCGCCTGGCGATCAACCACGTCAATGCCGGTGGCGGTGTGCTTGGACAACCGGTGACCGGGATCACGGCGGATGCCACCTCCGATCCGCAGGCTGCCGCGGACGCCGCCCGGCACCTGATCGAGGTTGAGGGCGTCCATGCCATCGTTGGCCCGAATGCCAGTGCGGCCGCATTGCCGATCGCGGAGACCGTGGCCGGTCCGGCAGGCATTCCGCTGATCAGCCCCTCCGCCACCTCGCCCCAACTCTCGACGGTACCCGACAACGATTTCTTCTTCCGTACGGCTCTTTCCGATGCCATCCAGGGTCCGGTCTTGGCTTCGGTGACCAGGGAGCGCGGGTTCGACAATGTCGGATTCATTTACGTCGATGACGCCTACGGGCAGGGACTGGCGGCCGCCTTTGCCCGGGCGTGGGACGGAACCTTGCGGTCCGTTGCCTTGGAAGTGAACCGGACGACCTATCTCGAGGCGTTGCGGGAGAGTGCCGGGAGTGGCGCCCAGGCACTGGTGATAGTTGCGCATGAGGATCAAGCCCTGGCCCTCATCCGGACGGCTCTGGACGAGAGTCTCTTTGATCAATTCGTCTTTGGCGACGCAGCCAAGCGCTTGCGTCTGGTGCAGGAGATCGGGGGCACCCACTTGGGCGGCATGTATGGCACTGCGGGGGCGTCGGCTCCCGACAATGACGCGACCCTGGAATGGGAAGCCGCCTTCATCGAAGCCTATGGAGCCCTGCCCGTCCTGGCCTATGTCAAGGAAACCTATGACGCGACCATGGCACTTGTCCTTGCCGCCCAAGCCGCCGGCACTGTTGAAGGACCGGCGATGCGAGACCGGTTGCGGGAGATTGGCAGCCCACCGGGATACATCGTTCCGGGCACACCTGCCGGCGTCGGCGACGGCCTGCGCCGACTCGCGTCCGGTCAGGCGATTGATTACGAAGGGGCGGCCAGTTCATTGGACTGGGACGAAAACGGTGATCTCCTCCGGGGCTACGTGGGCATCTGGCGCTTCACGCCGGACGAACGCATCGAGGAACTGGACACGGTCTTTGTTCAGGACTGAAGATCGGATGGATTGATCCCGTGGCGGTTCAGCCAGTGAAGGGTGACAGGATCACCGGACCGGGTTCCGGATGCGCCTTGTCTTGGCCAAGTCTGGGATGGCTTGCCGGCGAATACCTGCCAACGGCTTGACAGGATCGGGTTCTACTGCCGGGTGATCCGGCGGGGACGAGGGGCGACGGGAAGGGCATCGGTCTTCAGCCACGGTACGCGCACCACATATTGGTGACAGCCTTCCACAAAGAGCAGCATGCCGCCTCCCACCGCGAGGGCCATGGAGGTATTGAAGGGCAGCCATATGCTCAGGAGGCCCGTACTGCACACCAGCACCGCGCTGCCTGTCCGCAAGCCCACACCGGTCAGGACTGCCAGCAAGGACACTCCGGCCACCGCCGCCAGGGCTTGCGCGGGCAGGCCATCCAAGGGAACCACCGGCTCGGCCAGCATGGTTATGCCACCCAGCACCGTCACAGGGCGCAGCGAGACCGGGAGCCAGCTGCGAACCATGTAACGAGCCCGTTGCCAGCGTTGGTTGAAGGTGCCGTCGGCTGTCCAAGTACCGGACATCCAAAGCCAGTCGCGGCCAAAACCGGCCGCGACCAGCAGGGCCACGATCCAGGCACCCAGCTCGATCAGCTGCCTGTCGGTGCCCGGCCAGACACATCCCACCATCAGGATGCTTTGCCAGGCCGCGGCCCGGCGGCGGCTGTCGCTGGCCGGCCAGGGATGGTTGGTCAGGTCGTTGCGCACACGCAGGGCCTGTCCCGCCACGAACAGCGGCCGCAGTAGGGCCACCCCCAGGTACCAGGGTGGCAGCAGGTGCCAAAAGGCACCGAGCAGGGAAACCACAAACAGGCCTGCGCTGTCTGTCTCGATGTCCAGTCGTTCGCCCAGCAGGGACACTCTGTTGGTGCGCCGGGCCAGCCAGCCGTCCGCCAGATCCAGCAGCATGAACGCGACCACGAGCAACGCCGCCACGGCCCGGGCCTGCGGCCATGCTCCGTTGGCAAACGGCGGGATCAGGCCCGCCAGCAGCGCCAGGACCAGGCCGCGCAGAACGGACACGGTGTTCCCTGGCCCCAGGCCCATAAACGGTGCATTGGGCTGTCCAACCGGATGGTTGGCGTCCAGGTTGAACCACAGAAGCGCCAGGATGGCTGTGAGGACACCTGCAGCCACCATGGTACGCAGCCACAGCCCCGAGCCGTCCAAGGTTCCGAGATAGGCGGTTCCGGCGGCGATCGTGGAGAGGCCGGCGACAAACAGGACCAGAACCTGCTGGCGCGATGTATTCATGCCGCGGGCCGGACGGCCGACCGGTGCTGCCGGCCGGTCGGCCTGGGTCTTCTCATCCGGGATCTTGCAGCGGTATCTGTACCCAGACTTCCTGTACGCCGTCCACCCACGGGGCTATGACATAGGGCGCCAAGGTGACCAGCAGCCAAAGCCGGCCGTGTCGGCGGACCGGGTTCCAACCGGAGATGTCATCCAGGCTTTGCAGCCCGTCGTCCACCCACTGGAGGACCATGTCGCGATCCTGTTCCGGGTCGAGGGCCGCGGTGCGATGCTCCTTGGCGGCCTGCACAATCAGCGCCAGTGCCTCGTCCTCGGACACGGCCAGCAGGTCGGTCAGGGCGACCGGGTTGCCGTCGCCGGTGAAGGTCCAACTGTCAACGGACAGGTTGCCGTGGGCGCCGCCGGTGTAGGACCAGAGAATCAAGCGGCCGCTGTGCAGGCCGTAGGGCGCCCAGTACAGGTCGCTGGTTGCGGTCAACAGTTGCCAGGGCAGCAGGGCGGTGAACGGCATTTCGCGTGCGAACTCCACGGCGGAGGCTTGCATGGTCTGGATTTGGTTGTCGATTGCGGCTTGGCCGGCCTGGGCCAATGACGGAATTAATGCCAGCAGGCCGGTGGTCGCCTCGGCCTGGAAGACCAAGTCGGGATCCGGGTTCGTCGGCGGCAAGGTATGGACAAAGTGCAGGCTGTCCAACAGGCCGGACAGATCCTCCGTGGGGATGGGCGTGCTGGAGAAGAACGCCAGAATGGGCATCCCACCCAGTTCGCGCAGGGCAGGGGTGGGTTCGACCACCAGGTAACGGTTGTTGGCGAAGTTCCCGTCGAGGTCCAGCAGACTCCGGGCCTGGCTGCCCGACAGCAGCCAGGCCTGCTGTTGCGGTGCGGTGTCTCCCTCCAGCCAAGGGATGCTCCTCGCGGTCAGTGTGAGCGCCTCCCAGGAATCGGAGTGCAATGCCACCTGTGCCTCGAAGGCGTCGAAATCGACGGCGTTGTCCACCCACATTGCCACGGCGAACAGATTGCCCTTGTCCGCATCGCGGAAACCCACGGCCGCGAATTCCCGCTGCCACGCCAGGTTGCCCGATCCCTGCCACGCCGGACTGTCCCCGACCACGAAGTCGTCAAAGCGCCCGGTCTTGAAACTGTTGGCATAGACCAGCAACTGAGCCTGTTGCATGTTCGACAGGTCGGACATCGGCTGCCAGCTGTCGCTGACCAGGTCGAAGACGTGCCATGGATCCGCAATGCACGTCCAGGCATGGGCGCGCGTGGTCAGTTGCCCGAGGACGGATTGTTCATCCTGACAGGCCAGTTCCTGGGCCTGGGCCATCCCCGGAAGGGCGACCAGTCCCAACAGGCACACCAGCACCGTCGCGGCCAAGGTTTGCGGACTCCGGTTGCTGCGCCGGCCGGGAAGACTCGCGCATTGGATATGGGCCATCAGTGCCCTCCTCGGAAACCTTTAGTGTTGTCGTATTGTCCGGATCCGACAGGCGTATCAAGCGCACCGGATGCGGACCTCGTTGGCATCCGTTTTAGCTCCGTGCAGCGGAAGCCGGATCAATCACCTTCGGTGGGGAGATGGAGGCCATGGCAGTCAGCGCACCAGAGAGAACTGCCGTTCCTCGCAGGTGATGCATTCCACCAGGGCAGTCCGTCCTGCGAATGTCTGCTCCGCCGCTTCCTTGATGGCGGAAATGACATCGGCCGGATCGGTCACCTTCACGGACCAGGCACCCAGGGACGCGGCCAGGTCGGCGTATTCCCCCGACAGGAACTTGGTCCCGTACTTCTCGGTTGCGACCGGCAGGTGCTTCTCGTAGCCGCCCATGGCCGAGTTGTTGACCAACAGGGTCAGGATCGGTACCTTGGAGCGCACGGAGGTCTCGATGTCCATGCCGCACATGCCCATGGCGGCATCGCCGACGAAATTCACCACCAGTTTCTCCGGTGCAGCCAGCTTGGCGCCGATGGCCAGGCCCAGCGAATACCCCAACTGGGTGGATTTGCCCCAGCCGATGTAGGTGTTGGGCTTGCGGGTCATGTAGAAGGGGGAGATCTGATCGCGGGGATTGCCGGAATCGGCGGTCACGATCGTATTGGACACGTCCACGGCCTCCTGCAGGTCGTGAATGACCCGGTAGGGATTGATGGGTGTTTCGTCGGAGGTCAGCTTCGGTCCCCATTCCTCCTCCCAGGCACTGCGAAGTTCTCCGAGTTCGGCTGCGGCATCCTTCTCCGACACGGTGCCGCGGGCCTTGATCGCGGCCAGTAGGGCCTGCAGGACCAGTTTGGCATCGCCCATCAGTGCCTGGTCCAGGACCAGGTCCTTGTTCAGGTCCCGTTCGTCCAGGGCGGCGTGGATGATCGTCTTGCCGGACGGTACCGGGGTGCTCAGGAACATGCTGGTGAAGCTGGTGCCGACGCCGAACAGACAGTCCGCCTGCGCCAGCATTTGCTTCAGCTGGGCCGGGCCGGTGTAGGTGCCGCAACCCAGCGACAGGGGATGGTTCTCGGGGAAGCTGCTCTTGCCCGGCAAGGTGGTCATGACCGGGGCCTGGAGCAGTTCGGCCAGTTCCACCAGTTCGTCGGTGGCCTCGGCATAAAGAACCCCCTGACCCGACTGGATGACCGGTCGCTGCGCCGCCAGCAACAGGTCGGCCGCCCGATTCACGTCCGCCGGATCAGGGCCGTAGCGCACCGGGCGCACGGATTCGTAGTCCACGCTGTCGCCGAACTCGGCGGAGCCCACGTCGCCCGGCAGTTCCAGCATGACGGGCCCGGGCGTGCCGGACCGGAGCATCTGATAGGCCCGGCGCAGCATTTCGGGCGCGCGTTCCGGGGTGTTGATGCGGGCCACCCACTTCGTCACGTGCTGGTAGTTGCGACTGGCATCGAATTCCGGCGGCACATCGGTGCGGGAGGCACCGCCCTGTCCGGGCAGGATCAGGACCGGCACGGAGTCGGCATAGGCCTGGGCCACGCCGGCGAACGCGTTCTCAATCCCAGGTCCGGCCTGCATGCAGCACACGCCGATGCGGTTGCCGTTGTGGATGCGGGAGAAACCGTCCGCAATGTTGATGACGGTGC
>CAZMKQ010000005.1:40852-68534 GCA_964566955.1 uncultured Caldilineaceae bacterium
GAATCGGGCGTATGTCGCCTGCCGCCGCGTATTCGATCAGCGGATTGGCGGGGAAGCAGCTGAGGAACTCCGTGCCTTCGCGCTTGAGGATTTCAACGACAGCTTGATAGACGTTCATGGGCACCGCGGCTCAATGGCAGGTTGGAGCGGGGAGGACGGACAGCACAGGGCGAAGGCAGGCCATGGTCCTGGAGAGACGTCACGCAACCTGCCCCGTACGTCCGGCGTAAGTATATTAGGTTCAGCCGTTGGCTTCCGCCTGTTGAAGTCGGGGGCGGCCATGCGGTCCAGGCCGATCGGGCACACGAGCAAACCCCCCATCCGAGTTACATGGACGAATCCCTCCTTTCCTGCAGCGGCTGTTTCGTGGCCCTGCTCCTTGCGTTTGTGGTGATCGTCGCCTTCGGTGCCTTCCTGGGCATCCTGGGCGGCGTGATTTCCGCCGTGTTCGGTCTGTTTGCCGCCATCCCGGGTTGGGTCTGGCTGGTGATTGTCGTGGTTGCAGTCGTCATGTGGCAGCGCCGAGGTCGTTGAGAGGGTGGAACAACACAGAATGCTCGCTCAAGGCACCCAATTCCTGTGGAGACCGGATGCGGCATCCAAGTTGAACAAATCGTAGGGGGCACAGGCATCCGCACTGCGGCATCCTATGGGGCAGCCTGACGACGACAGGCGAGGGCTTGGCTTGCCACCGCGCCGCAATCGGGACCTGACCTTGGTCGCTACACGGCGAGCAAGATCCGACCCTCAAAGTCCCTGGTTCGGAACCCCTTTGGCCTGGGTGTGCTGGCGACAGCGTTCAGCAGGTTGACTGGCGGCCCATGGCCGGACCGCTCTCCAGTCACTCATTCGAGCTCCCCACATCCGCAGCAAGTCAACGCAGTACCTCATCAACGGCTGATATGGGCCTCGTTCCGGCCCGGTGAATGAGGCCTCTTTTGTCTCGGCACAGGTATGGAATCATCCCATACGGACGTACTGTACGACTACACCCAGACCCGGCGCTCGTAAAAGTCTCCCGTCGGCAGTCATCAGAGGGATACCGTGGGCATATGCAACTGCGATGTAGAAGGCGTCGTAGACGCTGACATTCCGGCGGTATTGCCAAGCCAAGGGAGCCAGGGATTGGTGTGAGACGCGATCCACCGGCCAATGGATCAGATCATCGACCACCATCTGCGCCCGCGTTTCTTCAAGCTGTCCATTCAGCACCGCCCGCCGCAGTACCGACAGCACTTCCGCGTCCATCAATTCGGGGGCAACCAACGAGGCGTTCTCGATGGTGTCAGCCACCGTCAGACCAAGGGATGTTCTCAGCAGATATTCGACAGCGACCGAAGCGTCGACAACATACCGGCTCATCCAGTCTCCTGATCGCGGATGGAGCGCTCTTCCATGAGCAGTGCCGACGCATCCACGCCCAGATTGGTCTTGGGGCGCTGGGCCAAACGTTTCCGCCAGTCCCGCCTGGCCAACTCCCGCTCGACGGCAGCAAGCACGATGGCGCTTATGGAACAGTGGTTCTCACGGGCATGACAGCGCAGACGCTCGTGAAGGTCGTCCGGTATGTTCTTGACTTGTAGATTACCCATGTCATGAGTATCGCATGATTAGAGCATGATTTGTCAAACCGTTGGGATGTCGCGACACGGTTTTAACTTCGTTGGCTTTGGTCCGAACCGGTCTCCAGGAGCTATGCTTGCCGGCCACAATCCATGGTGATCGTGGCGGAACGGTTACTTGGTTCGCACTTCGTCGACCGCCGGATATGCCCGGATGTTCCCGGGTAGCATTCCAGTCCCGGTGGTCCTCCCATCCGCACGCGGTACAGTGGTGCGTCCGTGCCAACAGCCGCGGGGTGCCTTGACGGCCCAACAGCCGCTGCACATGTTCCAGACGAAGGCCACACGGGGAAGCGCATCCCCGAAGCCGGAGATCGACCTGATTAAGCACAGACTCAGAGTGGCGGAGCAACACCACCGCGAGAACTTTCGGCGGAGGGGAGGATGACGAAGACTGAAGACATGAAGATCGAACGGGGCAGCGACAACGTATTCGCCGACTTGGGGTTTACAGACGCTAATACCCACCTGCTCAAGGCCGAGTTGGTTACGCGCATCGACAGGATCATTCGGGAGCGCGGCCTCAATCAGGTCGAGGCGGCGAAACTGCTCGGGCTGTCCCAACCCGATGTGTCACGCTTGCTGCGAGGGAATTTCCGGGAGTTCTCCATGGAACGGCTTCTGCGCCTGCTGACGGTGTTGGGTCGCGACGTGGACATTGTCATTCGCGAAAGCCATTCCGAGAAGCCGGGACGCCTCAGCGTCGCAGCCGGGACAACCATGACATTCGCAACAGGTCATAGCCAACAGGTTGCGTCCGGGCTTGTCCTGCAGGAGCCCGATTGACCGATCCGGTTCGGACCCGCCGGACCACGATGCCAAGGCCGTCCTTGGTGGTTGCCAGCCACAGGCAGAGACCGTCCACCCCGCGGTTTCGATGGCCCCAACTGGGGATGGGGGGGTGGCTACGCCAGATGCAGGCGCAACAGGAGATCCTGAAACTGGATCTCCATGCTCTCGGCGTTGAGCGGCGTGGAGGTGTAGGGATTGTCGATGTGGGGGTAGTCCGACAGCGGAACCTCTTCCCCGTTCTTCAGCAGCGGGCTGGTCCAGCCAAACTCATAGCGGTCGCCGCGCAGGCTCTCGAAGCGGACATCCAGCCCCTCCACCGCCAGCGGCAGTTCCAGCACGCGGGCGCGGAAGTCCCTGAACTCGCCGTCCTGTTCGCGGCGGCCCATCTGCAGCGTCCACACCACCTGGGAGCCTGCCGCTCGCAGGTCCTGCCGGGCCGTCGGGCCGGTTTGCGCCATGCGGAGCGGGGCTGACGCCGTCAGCGCCACATAGCCGTTGCCCTTCATGCCGAAGGCCCAGTTCCGCTGGATGTAGTAGGCGTCGAAGGCCTGGGCCGGAAAATGGGCGTGCGTGAAGCCCATCCAGTCGTCCTCGCCCAGATCGTGCAGGGCGAAGAGCACATCCCGGTCCAGTGCCACCCTGGGCAGCTGCACATGGCCGTGCCAGTAGTTGGGGCGATGGGAGCCGTCCTCGCTGGTCAGCGGCGGATGCGTGACGAAGACCACGGCCTCCGGGGACAGGGTGGCCTGCCAGATGTGCTCCTGCACACCCGGTTCGCCGGGCCGGTGGTCCTGGGCGGCCGCCAGCATGTAGTCGGGGGTGCGGAAGGTGGCCTTGTTGACTTCCCAGGCACCGGACTCGCGATCCAGTTCCGGCTCAAGTTCCCCGGCATGCCGTTCCCGGCTCCAGATTTCCGCTGCCGGATCGCGGGCGATGGCCTCGATTACGGGCGGCAGGCGGTAGTTGACGGCACAGGCCAGCGACACGGTGCCCAGCACGTGGTCGTTGTGCATGCCCATGCCCCACAGCATGCGCCCCAGGCCCGATGTGGGCTCGCGGTAGGCGGCCTTGAGATAGGGGGCGTAGCTGCGCCCGTGGGTGGAACCGAACACGCCGCGGTAGGAGTTGACCGCCATGCCGAAGAACAGCTTGTCGAGCACCACCACGGCCATTTCGTGGACCGTTTCGTCTTCCGCCAGGTCGGCCAGGTGCGTGAGTGCCAGGACATCCTCTTCGAAGTAGGTGTTGGAGTCCCACTCGCGGAAGCCGCCGGCGGCCCGCTTGCGCAGCCAGGCCAGGGCGCGTCGTTCGCCCAGGGCCTTGTGTTCGGCTCCGGTCAGGCCGCTGTTGCCGAAGCGGTGGCGGGGATAGAGCTGGCCGGCCAGGACTTCGCAGGTGTGGAACAGGATCTGATGGTTCTCGGTCCAGAAGCACATGGCGTCCTGCCCCGGTTCGTCCATCCAGTAGCGGAAGCCCAGGATCACATCCCGCAGTTCGGTGCGGAGATCCGCCGGGAATTCCGCTTCGTCCCCCCAGCGCAGGAGGCAGCCCAGGATGCCGGTCAGGTGGAAGTCGCTGCAATCGGCCCGGCCGGCGATCTCGGCGGCGGTCGCGCGGAACTGCTCCCAGTCCACCTTGTCCCACTGGCCCAGCTCCAGGCGGGCCATTTCGTGGAAGACGGTACCCTTTTCCGCCGCCGCATGGCGCAGTGCCTCCTCGCGCCGTTGGCTCCAGGTGCCAAAGTGCCGATCCGAATAGGCCACGTTGCCGTTGAGCCAGGCCGAGAACCGGCGGAAGTGCCGGCGGTTGTGCGTGTAGAACTCCACCAGCGGGGGCAGCACCAGAATCTCGTACTCGTCCTGGGGGTACTGATAGGTGTTGCCCAGGGTCATGATAGGCAGCTTGCGGCCCTGGGTCTGCTGCTCGGAGTAGATGCGCCCGTCGGTCCGTTGCAGGCGGACCACGAGTTCGCGCTCCAGCGGCTTGGTTTCCGGCCAGTGCAGGGTCACCGGGGACGCGCGGTCGAAGGCGCTCCGGTTCAGGTAGGCGTCATCCAGGACCTCGGAGAATTCCCGGTGTTCCTTGGCCCACCGGGAATCCGCCGGCACAAACCAGGCGGCTGTCGGCGGATCGGACAACTGCAGGGCCATGACCATGGGGGAGGCCCGCAGCGCAATCGCGGTAAACCGCACCAGAAGTTCGACCTGGCCGGCCGGCAGGGCCAGGCGGCCGGTTGCCGTGACCGGCGCCTGCAGGGAGAAGTGGTCCACTTGCCAGGCGTGGCAGCCGTTGACCCAGATGTCCGCCGGTCCGTTCGATGTAAGTCGGACCTCTCCCGACCAGGCCTCCTTCAGTTCCGCATGGGCGATGGCCCAGCAGTGGACCGAGTGCGGGGTGTGGGCAAAGACCGTGCCGTAGAGGAAGCGGTCCTCCCGTACCCGGACCACCTGCCAGCGCAGGGGCTTGTCGTCCGGAAAGGGACTGACAAACTCGACGAAGGGCCCCTGGATGCCGGGATCCGTGCTGTGGATCCGGTCGGCCGCTGTCCGGCGGAATTCGGCTTCCGGCAGGCCGGCAGCCATCGAATCGGACAGTTTCCGCAGGCGCGGGCCGCAGAACAACCACTCCCGGATGAAGCCGCGCTCGTCCGGCCCCAGGGCCGCCAGCAGGGTCCCGGTCGCCGGTTCCGCCGCCCGGCCCGGATCAGTCGTCATAGAGGACGCAGCGGACCTTGTGGTCTCCCGGCAGCGTGTGCAGGGTCGGATTGTCCGTGTCGCAGACTCCCCGCACGGCATCGTGGCAGCGCGGGTGGTAGGGGCAGCCCTTGGGGATGGAGTAGGGATCGGGCACGACCCCGTGAATGGCGGTCAGGCGGCTGGTTAGACCCTGGACGGACTTGCGGCCCAGCTTGGGAATGGAATGCAGCAGCGACCGCGTGTAGGGATGCTTGGGGTCGTAGAAGATCGAGTTGACATCGGCCATTTCGACCACTTCGCCCAGGTACATGACCACCACGTAGTCCACCATCTGGGCGATTACGCCCAGGTCGTGGGTGATGAAGATGATGGCCATTCCGAACTCTTCCTGGAGCTCCTGCATCAGCGTGAGGATCTGGGCCTGGGTGGTGACGTCCAGGGCGGTGGTCGGCTCGTCGGCAATCAGCAGGCTGGGCTGGCACGACAGGGCCATGGCAATCATCACCCGCTGCCGCATGCCGCCGGACAACTCGTGGGGATAGCGCTTGAGGACCCCCTCCGGCTGGGGCAGGTTGACCCGCCGCAGCATCTCAACCGTGATCTCCGTGGCCTCCTCCGGCGAGCAATCCCGGTGCAGCGAAATGGCCTCGATGATCTGGGCCCCGATCGTGTGGACCGGACTCAGCGAGGTCATGGGCTCCTGGAAGACCATGGAAATGTCGCCCCCGCGGATGGATCGGGCCAGCGAGCCCTTGGGGTTGAGCCGGGCCATGTCCACGGTTTCGCCGGGACGGTCCGCGGTCGGGGCCCGGTGGAAGAGAATCTCGCCCTGCACGATGCGGCCGGGCGGAGGCACAATCGACAGGATGGACCGGGCCGTCACGGACTTGCCGCAACCCGATTCGCCCACCAGACCGATGGTCTGGCCGCGGTTGACAGTGAAGTCCACACCCTCCAGGGCGTGCACGACACCCTGGTCCAGGAAGAAGTGGGTCTTGAGATCCTTGATCTCGAGCAGGACTTCGTCGGTGGCGGGCGGGGCGTGGCCGTTGCGTGCCAGTTCCATGATCGGTGGTGTGAACTGCCGGTCAGGCGTACGGGTCCGCGGCGTCGCGGATGCCGTCGCCCAGGAAATTGAAGGCCAGGACGGAGATCACCACGGCGGCGCCGGGCAGCAGGAGCCAGGGTGCCAAGGCGACCGAGCGCAGGTTCTGGGCTTCCTGGAGCAGCACGCCCCAGGAAATGGCGGGAGCCCGCAGGCCGAGCCCGATGAAGCTCAGTCCGGTTTCGGACAGGATCATGCCCGGCACGGCCAGGGTCAGCGAAGCGATGATGTGGCTCATGAACGAGGGCATCATGTGGCGCAGGATGATGCGAAGCTCGCTGGAACCGGAGAAGCGGGCCGCCATTACGAAATCCTCCTCGCGCAGGGAGAGGAAGCGGCCGCGCACGACCCGGGCCAGCCCCGTCCAGCCGACAAAGGCCAGCAGGACGGTCACCATGAAGTAGCGGACGATGATGTCCATGTCGATTGGCAGGGCGGCCGCCAGGGCCATGATCAGGGGGATTTCCGGGATGGAGCGGATGAATTCGATCAGCCGCTGGATGGCATTGTCCAGGGTGCCGCCGTAGTAGCCGGAGATGCCGCCCAGGATGAGGCCCAGCACCAGGGAGATGATGACGCTGACCAGGCCGATGGTCAGCGAAACGCGGGCCCCGTAGACAATTCGGCTGAACAGATCCCGACCGATGCGATCCGTGCCCAGGATGAACAGGCCCTGCCCCTGCACCACACCCAGCGATCGTTCCTCGATGGGGGCGTCAATGCCGAACAGGTGCCGGTCCGTGCTCCACAGGCCCCAGGCCTCGTACTCCTCGGTGCGCACGAAGAAGCGGACCGGATACACGACCTCCTTGTTCTCCACGTAGGTCTTCTTGAGGGTTTCCCTGTCGATTTCGGTAGTGATTCCGTAGATGAAAGGGCGCTGCAACCGTCCCTCGTGCACCCACCGAATGCGGCTGGGCGTGGACAGCTGATATTGGATGAAACTGGTTTCCGGCAGATAGGGCGCCACCCACTCGCATAGGGCCACGATGAAATAGAGGACGATGAACATAACCCCCGCAACGACGGCCATGCGGTGCTTGATGAAGCGCCACCACATCAATTGCAGGTAGGACGCCACGAACAGCTTTTCGTCCTCGGCCACGGACTCCTCCAGGATCGGCGGTCCCTCGGGAATGTCCGGTGTGCGGTCGATCCAGGCGATCTCTTGTTGGGACACGGAACTTGGTGCGGGGTTGGAGTTGGCAGGGAGCCGGTCGGTGCCGGTCTACTGTTCGAGTCGAATGCGCGGGTCGACGATGGCCAGCAGCACGTCGGAAATGAGCGTGCCGATGATGGTCAGGGTACTCAGCATGAACAGGAAGGTGCCGGCCAGATACATGTCCTGGGCGGTTAACGAACGCAGCAGCATGGGGCCGGTGGTCTGCAGGCTCAGGACCATGGCCACCAGCGTCGTGCCGGAGATGAGCGAGGCCAGGGACCAGCCCACGGTGCTGAAGAAGGGGTTCATGGCCACCCGCACCGGATACTTCCAGATGAGCTTGGTCTCCTTGACGCCCTTGGCCCGCGCCGTCTCGACGTAGGGCTTGTTGAGCTCGTCCAGAAGGTTGGCACGGGTAATCCGGATGTTGCCGGCTGTGCTGGAGATGGCAACGATGAACATGGGCACCCAGATGTGGGCAAGCATGTCCATGATCTTGGCCCAGCTCCAGGGAGCCAGCATGTATTCCTCGGAAAAGAGGCCGCCCACATTCATGTCCAGCTGCGAGTGGGCGAGATAGAGGATGATCAACGCCAGCAGGAAGCCGGGAACGCCCAGTCCGATGAAACTGAACGCGGTCATGGTGTAGTCGAGGATCGAGTATTGGTTGGTGGCCGAATAGACCCCGATCGGAATGGCTATGAACCAGCTCACCAGGAGCGCGGACATGGAAAGGACGACCGTGAGGGCCAGCCGTTCCCAAATCAGCTCCGCCACGGGCTTCTGCCATTCCATGGACTGTCCCCAGTCCCCCTTGGTCGCGATGCCCTTGATCCACTTCCAGTATTGGACGTAGACCGGCTGACCCAGTCCGTAGCGCTGGGCCAGGGCTTCCAGTTCTTCCTCATCCACCAAATCCCCTTCCTGGGCCAACTGGGCCGCATAGGAGGTGAGGAAGTCGCCGGGTGGCAGCTGAATGATGGCAAAGGAGAGGATCGAGATAGCGGCCAGCGTCGGAATCATGAACAGAATCCGACGGATGATGTACAGCAGCATGTCAAGTCGGGGTTACCAACCCCGGTCCCCAAGTGGCTGGAAACCACAAAGCATGGCCGGACGGCAGGGACCCGCTGTGGCGCAGGTCCCCGCCGTCGTCGGCCGGCTATGCAATCGCGGGCGGACGCTTAGGAGTGGTCCGCCGGATTGTCCCAGTAGTAGGTTTCGGTGTGGAGCAGATGCTCGTCACCGGTGGTGTCGTCCAGCGGGAAGCCTTCCAGGTAGCCCGAGAAGCCGTTCTTCACGATTACCAGCTTGGGGGCTTCGCCCAGGTAGCCAATCATCGGCAGCTGCTCGGCCCAGATGTCCAGGACCTGCGTGAAGAGCTCGTCGCGTCGGGTACCGGAGGGCTCGACGCCGATCTGGTCCATGATTTCCCAGATGTCCCAAATCCAGTGGCCCGCCGGCGGTTCCTCGGCGTTGGGATCCACGCCGCCGGAACTGCGGTACAGGCCCCAGGCCACGCCCCACGGGCGGTCAATCATCGTGCCTTCGAAGATCCAGGGAGCCACGATGGGCAGGACCGTGCGGTCGCCGCCCCAGAAGGCCGCCTCAATCTCGTTGGCCCGGAAGTGTTCCGTATAGAGGGAGCGTTCGAAGTACTGGTACGTGGCGGTGATGCCCACATCCGCAAAGTACTTGACGATTTGCAGGATGGCATCCTCGCCCTGCGTGCCGGGTGAGGCCGTGCCTTCGACGATGAAGCTGATGGGTTCGTCCGTGCCGGGCCAGAGGCGTTGGCCAGCGTCGTTCTTTTCGGCGTAGCCGGCATCGTCAAGCAGCTGGTTGGCCATGTCCGGGTCATACTCGATGTAGGCACTGGCCTGGGCCATGTTCGCCTGGGGCGAACTGTTGAGCGGGCTGTACTGGCGCGGGGTCAGGAGACCGTCGAAGACCAGTTCGTTGAGCGTGACGCGGTCGACCGCCACCGACAGGGCCTTGCGGACGTCGGCGTTCTGGAAGAGCTCGCGCAGGCGCGGATTCTTGGTGGTCTGGTTCAGCTGGATGGCCGTGTGGCCGGAGGCGTAGCCCAGGTAGACGGAGTAGTCCCCGCTCTCCTCGTTCTCCTTGAACAGGGTGAAGCTGTCGAGGGAGACGTGGCGGCCCTGGAAGTCGATCTCGCCGTTGATGATGCGCAGCTCGAAGACGTCGGGCGTCTCGAAGAGGCGGTGGTTGACGTGATCGATGTAGGGCAGCTGGTGGCCACCGGAGTCCACGAACGGGAAGTACGGGTTGCGCTCCATGACGAAGAGCTCGTTGGACAGCTCGTTGGCCGCCTTCCACGGGCCCAGGGAGGGCAGGTCCGGGTTGAGGTACCACCAGCGGCGGTCCACGTAGTACTCGTTCCAGGCGTTGAAGCCGGCCTCCTCGGTGGCGGCCTGCAGCGCGTCCGCGTCGTCGGTCAATTCCATGTGGAACTGCGACAGGTAGTGGCCCGGCAGGTAGATGCGGGCCGTCGTGCGCAGGGTCTCGTAGATGAACAGCGGCTTGGGTTCGTTGAACGTGTAGGTCGCGCTGTAGTCGTCCCCGGCGCTCAGGCCCATCGTTTCGCCGCCCGACTGCCAGCGCGGGTTGACGGAGGGGTTGATGTCGGTGTTGAGGAGGTCGTTCTCGTACCACCAGAGCAGGTCGGCCGAGGTGAAGGGAGCACCGTCGGACCACTTGGCGCCTTCGCGCAGGTTGAAGGTCCAGGCGGTGGCGTCCTCGTTGATCTCCCAGGATTCGGCCAGACGCGGCTGGACGTTCAGGTCCTGGTCGTACCAGCCGAGGCCGCGGTCCTGCATCTTGGTGGGACCCCAGCGGTCGGACACGCCCCTGAAGCCGCGGCGCATCACGCCGCCGTAGTTGCCGTTGGAACCGCCGGCGTTGGGCATCACGCCGGGATTGCTGGGCAGACGCTCGTCAACGGGCGGCAGGGCGCCGGATGAGACCATGTCGGCCAGCATCGGTGCTTCCTTGTAGGTGCCCATGTCCATGGCTTCCTCGGCGGCCTCCGCAGCCGGAGCCTCCGCGGCCGGGGCGGGTTCCTCGGCGGCCGGCTCGCCGCCGCCACCGCAGGCAACAACTACTGCGCCGGCTGTGGTTACCGCCGACACACGCATGAACTCACGGCGCGAAAACGCGTGCGTCCTAGTCCGTTTCCGAGTCATGGAAACATCTCCTTAGGTATTGGATTGAAAACGTAGGTTCGGCTGGAGGCAGCCAAGACCGCGACCCGCGCTCCGCGCGCACAAGGCCGTCGGGCTGATCAGTATACACGGTTCGCGCCGATTGGAGCCGACCGCCGCCACTCGGAACGCGTCTTGGCTGCGACGGGACCCGGCCAGCCACCGCCGGCCTCAGTCCCAGTCCAGGGAACCGCCGGTCTTGTAGTCCGTGACCCGCGTCTCGAAGAAGTTCTTTTCCTTCTGCAGGTCGATGATCTCGGACATCCAGGGAAAGGGGTTGGCCGGTTGCGGGAACAGCGGGGCCATGCCCAGCTGCTGGCAGCGCCGGTTCACGATGAAGTGCATGTAGGTTTCGCACTGCTGCGCGTTCAGGCCCAGGAAGCCGTGGGGCATGGTGTCCCGGCTGTAGCCGAGCTCCAGCTCGCAGGCTTCGATGAACATCTGCCGGACTTCGCGCTGGAAGTCCGGGGTCCACAGGTGGGGGTTCTCAATCTTGATTTGGTTGATGACGTCGATGCCGAAGTTGAGGTGCACCGATTCGTCCCGCAGGATGTACTGGTACATCTCGGCCACGCCGATCATCTTGTTGCGCCGGCCCAGCGACAGGATTTGGGCGAACCCCGTGTAGAACCACATGCCCTCGAAGATGACGTAGAAGGCGATCAGGTCGCGCAGGAACGACTGGTCGGCCGCCGGCGTGCCGGTGCGGAAGTCCGGGTCGGCGAAGGTCTGGGTGTACTGCAGGGCCCAGGCCGCCTTGTCCGTGATGGAGGGGATTTCCCGGTACATGTTGAAGAGTTCGCCTTCGTCGAGGCCCAGGCTCTCGCAGATGTACTGGAAGGTATGGGTGTGGATGGCCTCCTCGAATGCCTGCCGCAGCAGGTACTGCCGGCACTCGGGGTTTGTCAGGTGCCGGTAGATGGCCAGGACGATGTTGTTGGCCACCAGCGATTCAGAGGTGGCGAAGAAGCCCAGGTTGCGGCTCACCATGAGCCGTTCGTCGGCGGTCAGGCCCGAGGACGATTTCCAGAGGGCGATGTCCGCCTGCATGGCCACTTCCGTGGGCATCCAGTGGTTGTTGCAGCCGGCCAGGTACTTCTCCCAGGCCCACTGGTACTTGAGGGGGAGCAGCTGGTTGACATCGGCCTGGGCGTTGATCATGGCCTTTTCGCTGACCATGACGCGCCCGGCGCCGCGCTCAATGTGGCCTAGGCCGGTACCATCCGCCGTGTCGGCGGGCGGAGGCGTTGTTGGGACGGATATCGCGGGTGTCGGAGTGTTCCAGTTGAGGGTCATCGGCGGGCGGGGTGTGGTGAAGGGAATGGTTGACAGGATGGAAAAGAACTGGTGCAGCGGGTCCGGACGATCGTCAGTCGGCCCAGTTCAGGATTAGGCCCAGGGTCTCCGGGTTCCAGGCGGTCAGCTCGGCGTAGGCGGCCGGCGCGTCCTCCCAGGCGAAACGGTGGGTCGCCAAGCCGGCCACCCGGAGCCTGCCGGCGGCCAGGCAGCGCAGCACCAGGCGGTGGTCGTCCGCCAGCGTCCAGTAGCCGGGGGAACTGTCGGCGGCGGGCCGGACCGAGTTGTGCGCGCCGATCAGGGTCAGGCCGGTCTTGTGGACGTCCCGGTAGAAGTTGACGTCCGGCGTGTTGCCCCGCGTGCTGCCCAGCAGCACCAGCCGGCCGTGGCGGCCGATGACATCGAAGGCCGATGTCACGGCGGCGGGGTGTCCGGTGGCATCCACCACCACCTGCGGTTTGCCGCCGTCACAGAGGGCTACGATGCGGTCCAGGTAGTCACCCTGAATTTGCAGGGCCGCATCGGCGCCCAGCTCCCGGGCAAGTTCAAGTCGGGTGTCGTCCACATCCAACGTCAAGGCAGGCACCGCGCCGTTGAGCTTGGCCCACTGCATGGCCAGGAGGCCGATGATGCCCGCGCCCAGCGTGGCGACGGCTTCGCCCAGCTCGATGCGGGCCTTGCGCACTCCCTGGAGGGCAATGGCGGCCATGAAGAAGAAGCAGGCCTGTTCGCTGGGGAGGTCGTCCGGCACGGGCGTGCAATGCTGCGGATGTACAGCCGCAATCCGCTGATGTTCGATGGGCACGGCCAGCCGGTCCCCCTCTGCCCAGCCGGAGACCTCGGCGCCGACCTCGACCACTTCCGCCACCATGCTGTAGCCGGCTCCCATGGGATAGTTGCGGGCGGTGTTTTCGAGGCCCAGCAGGAAGGCCCGTTCGGTGCCGGGACTGATGAGCGAGGCGATGGCGCGCACCAGCAGTTGGTTCGGTGCGCAGACGGGTAGATCGGAGTGGACGAGTTCGGCGACACCGGGTGCGGTGAACCGGACCTGGGTGTTCAAGGCTCGGGCAGGGGATGCGGGTTCGGGATGCGCACAGCACCCGGAGCCATGACGCAAACCGGGCACAATCAAAGCACTATATCGTAACCAGATTCGCGCTGAACACCGACGTTTTGGAGAGGCATGCAAGGTCCAGCCTACAGCCGACACTATGTCAGGCACGTGACCCAGATGCTGCTGCAGCTCCTGATTGTGACCGCGGTCGCGCTGCTGACCCGCCTGGTCTTGCTGGAGGCCCACTCCCTGTGGCTGGACGAAGCGATCAGCCTGGAGACCGCCGCCCGCAATTCACCGGCCGACCTGTGGTCGTTCCTGAGGCGGTGGGACATGCACCCGCCCTTCTACTACCAGGTTCTGGACATCTGGACGACTTTCCTGGGGACATCCCTGACGGCTCTGCGCGTGCCGTCCGTGCTGGCGGGAACCCTGACCGTGCCGGTCTACTACATCGTGGTCATGCAACTCAGCCGCCGCCGCACCGCGTTTGTGGCGGCCCTGCTGCTGGCCCTGACACCCATGCAGGTGGAAATCGGGCAGGAGGCCCGCATGTACGCCCTGCTCACGTTCTGGGTGTGCGGCGCCCTGGTCTGCATGGTGAACCTGCTGCGACGGGAGGCCATGGACTCGGCGCGCGGGTTCTGGCTTGGCTTGGCCGTATGTCTCGCCGGCGCGTCCTATACCCACAACACCGGTGGTCCGTTCCTCGCCGTGGCGCTCACGCTCCCGGTACTGGCTTGGCGCTGGATGGCGCGCCGCGGCCATAGGTTCCCGCAATATCCTGCCCTCAACGCCAGGGGGTTCACGTTCAACTGGATCACCGCGCTTGGTCTGGCGTTCTTGATGTGGCTGCCCTGGGCTCCGGCGTTTTGGGCCCAGACGGTCCGTATTGTCTGGGAGTTCTGGGTTCAGCCCCTGACTGTGGAGACCGTGGCCTGGACCTATCTGCGGCTGACAGGGTTCAACTGGCTGGAGGCGCCCGTGCTGCAGCTTGCGGGATTCGGCTTTCTCCTCGGCTTGGCCGGTCTTGGCGTCTGGCACCTGCGCCGGTCTCCGGTACGCGGGTTTCTGTTGCTGAGTCTCTTCCTGGCACCGCCCCTGATGGCTGCGGCTGCGGAGATCGTAAAGCCCATTTGGCACATCCGCTCCCTGAACTGGATCCATCTGCCGCTGCTCATGACCGCGGCCGTGGGGATATGCGGACTCAAGGCCGGTCCTGGCACCCGACCCGATCCGGACAACATACGGCAGCGTCTGTGGTACAGGTTGCGGCCCGTGTTGCAAATTACGGCGGTCGTGCTCCTGTGTACGGCGCAGGTGGCCGCCTTGGCTGGCTACTACCGGGATGGCGAACGGGAAGGCTGGCGGAAGGCGGCCGCCTGGGTTGCTTCCCGGGCGGAGGAAGGGGACGCGGTTCTGTTCCACGCCAACTGGGCCCAACTGCCCTTTGCCTATCACTACGTCCTGAAGGAAGGATCGGACATTGAGCAAAGACCGGCAATCGAGCAGATTCCCATTCCGGAGCCGGTGTTCTCCGGCGATGTGGCGGAACCCAAGATGAGCCGTGCCCACCTGCCGTACATGCATGAGCAACTCATCGGCCGGGAGCGCTTGTTTCTTGTCTATTCCCACGATTGGTACACCGATCCCGAGAGACTGGTGACCCGTGCCCTGGAGGTTAGGTATCGGGTGGCAGCGGACTGGGAGTTCGAGGCGCTCCGCGTGATCGAGTATGTTTCCAGGGACGGATGACTCGCAGCGGGCGCCAGGCAGCGCGGAAACGACACATGACCAGGAAAGCGGTTCGCATCGGTGTGGTGGGTGCCGGACGCGGGGCCGCCTATCTCCGCGCCGCCCGCCTCGACATGGGCCTGGAACTGGTGGCGGTCTGCGATGCAAGCGAACGCCGTCTGGCGAACCTGGACCTGCCCGAAGGGGTTCTGCGCCTGACGGACGAGGCCGAGCTCCTGGCGCAGGACATGGACGCCGTGGTCATCGCCACCTACTTCGACGCCCACGCCCCGCTGGCCATCCGGGCCCTCAGGGCCGGTTTCCATGTCCTGAGCGAGATCACGGCCAACGCCACCATGGCGGAGGGGGTGGCGCTGTGCGAGGCGGTGGAGGCAACCGGGCGCATCTACATGATGGGGGAGAACTCCGCCTACACGGACTTCAACCAGGCCATGGCCGAACTGTACGCATCGGGGGAAATCGGCCGCGTCCTCTACGCCGAGGCGGAATACAACCATCCGATGCCGCCGGAGACGATGCTGCGCCTGGCTCCGGCACGCGGCCACTGGCGCAACTGGCTGCCGTCAACCTACTACTGCACCCATGCCCTGGGGCCGCTGATGGCGATTACCGACACCTGGCCGGTGGCGGTCAACGCGTTGTCCATTCCGGCTCCCGAACTGGGACCGCAGGAGGTGCGGGTCAATGATCCGGGTTCCGTGATCCTGTGCCGCATGGACAACAACGCGGTGTTTCGGCTGTTCGGCATCCGCATTCCCGGCCACAGCAACTGGTATCGGTTGCACGGCACCGGCGGCGCCATGGAGAATGTGCGCGGGCCCGGCTACTTCGGACCCGGCCAGGTTCGGGTCTGGCATGATCCGTGGAACTGTCCGCCCGACCAGCCGACCGAACGCAGTTTCGTGCCTGAGTGGCCCGACCACGGCGCGGCCGCCGCAGGGTTCGGCCACAGTGGGGCGGACTTCTGGGTGGTCCATCATTTTGTGGAGGCCGTGCGGTCGGGACGACCGCCGTTTCTCGATGTCTACCGCAGCGTGGCCATGAGCAGCGTGGGCTTGCTGGCCTGGCGCAGTGCCTTGGCCGACGGGCAGTCGGTGGCTGTGCCGGATTTCCGGGACCCGGATGCGCGGGGCCAATTCCGCGATGATCATCTGCGGGCCGGTCCCGACGTGTCTGATGCCGAACACCTGCCGTCCTCGATCCGCGGGGAAGTCGCGATTGACCGCGCCGACCTGGAAAAGGCGGAACGGTTCTGGGCTTCGCTGCATAGGTAACGAGCAACCAGATTGCATCCGGATTTCCATCCCAGCGAGGAACAGGTCCCCTTGTCCGATTCATCCGTACAGGCCCAGTTCGGGGCCAATGCCGCCTTCTACGTCACCCATGAGACCCATGCCAAGGGAGCCAGCCTGGTCCGGCTGGTCGAGGTCCTGCCCCTCCAGCCGGGGTGGGAAGCCTTGGACGTGGCCACCGGCGCGGGCCATACGGCCTTTGCCCTGGCCCGCCACATCAGGCGGGTGCTCGCCACGGATTTGACTCCCGAGATGCTGGCGGAGGCGCGCCAGCTGGGAGCCGAGCGGGGCATCTCCAACGTGGACTTTGAACTGGCAAGGGCGGAGGACCTGCCCTTCGACGACAGTCGGTTCGACCTGGTGACCTGCCGCATCGCTCCCCATCACTTCGACAGCATCCCCGCGTTCCTGGAGCGGTCGCGGGCCGTGCTCAAGCCAGGTGGTTCACTGGTGGTGATTGACAATCTGGTGCCGGACGGATTCGGAGGCGACTATGTCAATGCCTTTGAGAAGTTGCGGGATCCGAGCCATGCGGCCTGCCTCAGCGACCGCCAGTGGCGGGAGGCATTGAACGCGGCCGGGTTCGCACTCCGGCATCGGGAGATTCTGGGCAAGCGCATGAAGTTCGGGGCCTGGGCCTCCCGCCACGATGAGCGCATGCAGGGCTTCCTGAAGTCGCTGCTGATGGCGGCCACCACGGAGGCCCGGGGGCTGCTGCAGCCGCGCACGGAAGGCGGAGAGTTCACTTTCGGCCTGCATGAAGGATTCTACTGGGCCGAGGCCCGCGCATAGGATCCGTTCCGGCCGCGTGCGGCCGGCCATTAAGACCATCGAATATCGGTTCACATCCCTCTGTTGTACCAAGGAGCACTTCGCATGTCAGAGCAACGGCCCGGCGCCCCGACGGACCTGGAGATCTACCTGTTCGACCTGAGGGGGTACCTGCACATCAAGAACGCGATCTCCAAGGAGGATCTGAAGGAGATCAATGCCTGCCTCGACTCGATTCCGCCGATGAAGATCGGAGAGTGGTACGGATATGTCCACGCCCATCAGTTCAGTCCCACGGACGGGCTCAACCTGCAGCAGGTTTACGAGGCCGGCGAACCCTTCGAGAAGCTGATCGACCATCCGGCCTGGATTGAGAAGGTGCGCCATTTCGTGGGCGGCGCAGACACATTCGACTACAACCACGGCGAGCTGTTCATCGACGAGTGCTTTGCCAACCTGCGCGGGCCGGGCGAAGCCATCGGCCTGCATTCGGGCGGCCATACGGGCACCAAGCGAACCCAGTTCCGGTTCTATCAGGGCGAGTTTCACTGCGGCCAAATCAACATCCTGATGGCTTTCAACGACATCGGACCCGGCGACGGTGCCACGATGGTCATACCGGGCAGCCACAAGGCCCACTTCCAGCACCCGCAGTTCGAGCAGCACAAGCTCACCGCCGACTCGGCGAACTCGGTGGACGAGGTGGAGGGCGCCGTCGAACTGCAGATGGAGGCGGGGGACGTGCTGCTGTTCGTGGATGCGTTGAGCCACGGTTCGGCGCGCCGAACCACACCCGGGAACAGGCGGATTGCCGTCTACCGGTACGGGCCGTCCTGGGGGATGTTCCGGCATCCCTATCAGGTCAGCCCGGAGCTACTGGCCCGCCTGACTCCACGGCGGCGCGCCATCGTGATGCCTCACAACCCGATGCCGAGGGTTCCCAATCTCCTGGACGAACAAGAGGCGAATTCGTAGAGAGCGGTTTCGCATTGGCGCGATCGAAACCTGATACTGCGGGGCCCGAGGGTTTGAGTTCGGTGTCGTCGGCTCCTATCCGGCGCCAAAAGGCACATCGCGAGGCCTGGTCAACGGCATTACCTCCGTACCAGTGGTTGGTATAGAGATGTATGGTGTGGAGATTGGCAATTACTCAAGGTGTCGCCAGGAGGCCATGGTGTTCACGCATCAGCCCATGAGGTCTGGCAAGGGATGATTCAGTGCGCATCGCGCCGGAACCAGATGTAGGTCGGGCGGCCATGCGCACAGGAGAAAAACTCCGTCCGGACAGTGCGTCTCTGGGCACATGGCCGTGTATCCGGGCATATTGGGACTGGTTGCAGTCCGAACTGAACACCTTGACCGGCCACCGGGATATCGCATTGGGAACAACCGCTAGGCGCTAAACAAAACCTTTCAGGAGGACTACTGTCGTCGGCGTATCGGCCATGTTGACGAAGACATGGCCTTCCAGCGACTTTGTGAGTAACCTGAGGAGGTCGGAGAGTCAAGCATTGCGCTATACTGCGTCAACTGGATTGGGGGTTGTTCCCGGTCGGCATTGAGCCTTGGATATCCAAGGCTCGGTGTTTTCTGTGGGGAATTAGTTCACTATGGTTCGGACAGTTTTGAGCCGGTTTCCCGCTTCATTTCCGGGCTTGGCGACGCCATCGGCATGACGGACAGGTAAATCGGGGGGGGGCTGCGGCCCCCAAAGAAAACCGCACGGAACCTGCTATCGTTGATGTAGTTACCGCATCATCGAAAGAGGTGTGCCGTGCGATCACTGCACAATATACTTGCCCTGTCGCCCTGCGGCAAACCGCAGGCGGCCCACTTCGCCCACCTGGTGGAACTGCTGCTGTGGCAGCCGGAGCGCGTCAACTTCACCAACCTCGAGCACTGCGGCGGCCGGTCGGCGCGCACCCATGCGCGCTGGTTTGCGCGGGACTTTCCCTTCGCCCGCCTGGCCGTGGCCGCCCTGGGGGCGCTGCGCCCGCGCCCGGTCGGGGAGCTGTTGGTCCTGGACGCCAGCTTCGTGCCCAAGAGCGGGCACAAGACGTGGGGCCTGGGCTGGTTTTGGAGCGGCATGGACCGCGCCGCGCGCCGGGGGCTGGAGGTCTCCCTGCTGGCCGCGGTGGACGCCGAGGAGGGCGGTGCCTACCCCCTCTGTGCCCGGCAGTCCCCGGGTGCCGTCCCGTCCCGCCGGGAGGCGTGCGGGGCGGCCACGGGCCGGGAGACGACCGTCGATGCGGGTCTGGCCCTGCTGCGGGAGGCACTCGCCGCCGAGGCCGGGGAGAGCCTCCGGGTGCGCTGGGTGGCGGCCGACGGCGGCTACAGCACCCAGACCTTCGTGGAGGGGGTGCGGGCCCTGGGCCTGCACACGGTGGGACGGCTGCGCAAGGACAAGGTCCTGCGCTTCCGCTACACCGGGCCCCACGCACGGCGACCGGGCCGCAAACGGCAGTTCGATGGTCGCTTCGACCGCCGCGACCTGGGGCGCATGACCCGCACGACCCTGAAGCAGGAGCAGGTGGACCTCTACCACGGCGAGCTGCACAGCCAGGCCTGGCAGCGCTGGCCGCAGGTCGTCTACGTCCTGCCCCGCGGCGCCAACCCGCAGACCAAGGAGGGGGTGCTCCTCTACAGCACCGACCTCGAGCTGGCGCCGAAACGCCTCTTCCGGCTCTACCGCGCCCGCTTCCAGATCGAGTTTGCCTTCCGCGATGCCAAGCAGCACCTGGGCCTCAACGACTGCCAGGCCCGTTCGCAGGCCAAGCTGCACTTTCATTTCAACACGGTCTTCGCGGCTCTTTTCTGGGCGCGCCTGCAAACCCGGCTCCAAGCGGAGGGTGCCCCGGGCCCCTTTTCCCTGCGCAATTGCAAGCGTCACAATCTTGAGCAGGAAATCCACAAAAGAATTGGCACCGGGTCGGCTCCGGGCCGAAACGCCTCCAATGCCGGGGCCGACCGCCACCGCATTCCCCCGGAACGCCTCTGGCTGCGGGCGCCCCCTCGTGCATCGGGGCCGGCCGGCCCCTGAACGCGGCTCCCGGACCGGACCGGCATACCGGATTAGGCCTCAAAATGTGTCCGAACCATAGAGTTCAGTGTCTGGGGCATGGAAAGGATCCAGCCTATTGCATTCAGTGGATAGCAAGATGAGTTCCATCCTCACTCTGCCGCAGAGTTACAAAGCCATCGCTGCAGGCTGACGCCCCTGAGCGCGGCAGTGGCCTTCAGCCGGTGCTGAAAGGCAGGGCCCAAATCCAAGGTTAGTCTCACCTTCTGAGCTTCCATGGCAGTCCCATTCCGCATGAATGTTGAAAGTTGAATATAGCAGCGGTACCGACTGTTCTGACGACATTCAGCACAGAGTGACCATCGTCATCGCCATCTGAAGCCCTAGGCCGAAATCAACAAAAGTGAAGCGGGAACCCCTCTTGTCCAGCTGTCTCAAAGGCACTCTCGACGTATCAGCAGGTTCCAGTCGCCGCCACCACCGAGTTCAGGTCGCAGTGACGGGACGCAAATGTCACAAGGGGATGCCAGTTGTACTGCTGTTTTTCCCTTGCTGATAGATTGATCGGGTGCCGTTGGTGGGAGATGATGTCATGAAGTCAGCGGTCCTTCCTGCAGCACAACGTGGCTCCGAGCAATCTCATTGCGGAAACTCTCGGGAATCCTTGCCCAGTCGCAGACTTGGACAAGGATGGGAATGTTCGATGCGCGGAATGCCTCAACGAGATCTGTGAACGCAGTGCCTAGGGGTTCCAGCGTTGAGCTGCGCAACACCAGATCCAGGTCGCTGCCTTCGTGGTTCTCGCCGTTGACGCGGCTGCCATAGGCCCACACCTCGGCATCGGGCACATACTTGTGCAACAAGGTCTCCACCATGTGTCGGTAGCGCAGTGGAAGGTCTAGTCGATCAGTCATTGCCACCCTCTACAGTGCTTTTTGCAGAGCTGCGCATCCAGTTTCCCTGTAGGATCAGAGGATCTCCAAACAGACGCGAGACCACAACGGAATGAATAGCCCCAGGATCAACGGCGAGCGACTCTGGGACAGCCTCATGCGCATGTCCTCAATCGGTGCCACACCCAAGGGGGGCGTGTGCCGCCTGGCCCTCACTGATCTCGACCGGCAGGGCCGAGAACTCTTTGTTCGCTGGTGCAAAGCAGCCGGATGCTCGGTGGCAGTCGACCGGTTGGGCAGCATATTCGCGCGCCGGGACGGGCTGAACCCGGAACTTCCCCCTGTACTGCTGGGGAGCCACCTGGATTCCCAGCCTACAGGCGGCAAATTCGATGGTGCCTTCGGAGTACTGGCAGGACTGGAGGTCGTTCGGACATTGAACGACAACAACCTGCATACGGAAGCCCCGATTGAGATCGTGTCCTGGACCAATGAGGAAGGGGTTCGGTTCGGGCCTCCGATGCTGGCTTCAGGAGCCTTCGCCGGTACCTTTGATCTCGACTTCGTGTTGGGTCGCACCGATGCGGACGGCAAAACACTGGGAGGCGAACTGGAGCGCATCGGCTATGCCGGTGCCAGACCGGTACGAGGGCACAAGGTCGCAGCCTACCTGGAGGCCCACATTGAACAGGGCCCGATTCTGGAGAAAGAACAGAAGACGATTGGAGTGGTGACGGGAGCACAGGGTCAGCGTTGGTATGAGGTCACCGTAACCGGCATGGAGGCCCATGCCGGACCTACGCCGATGGACATGCGCCATGATGCCTTGGTCGGTGCGGCAAGGATGGTGGAAGCCGTGCATCGAATGGGGCTTGGACATCCGGATGCCCGCGCCACGGTGGGCAAGATGCAGGTACATCCCGGCTCTCCCAACACGGTTCCGGGAACGGTTTTCTTCACCGTGGATCTCCGGCATCCGGATGAAGAGTATCTGATCCTGATGGATGCCAGGCTCAAGGCGGACTGTGCCGCTGTCACCGAAGACCTTGGCCTCCAACTGCAACTTGAACAGATCTGGCACTTTCCGGCCACTCCGTTCCACGAGGAGTGCATTGCGGCGGTGCGCAAGGCCGCCGCGGGCAATGCCATTGCCCACATGGAGCTCGTGAGTGGCGCAGGCCATGATGCCTGTTATGTGGCCCGGGTTGCACCCACGGCCATGATCTTCGTGCCCTGCAAGGACGGCATCAGCCACAACGAGATCGAGAGTGCAACACCCGATGACCTGGCGGCGGGATGTCAGGTCCTGCTTGATGCGGCAGTGAACCTTGCCGGCTCCGCCCGCGAGGCTACGGAAGGCTCGTAGAGCACATGGTCGTTTTCTTCCTTCTACTTCCATGACCGTCCTCAGCGCATGGGGCTCCACCACTCATGCCGACATCTGACAAACTGATGCCCGAGGACGGTTGCTGAATCAGGACATCGCTACCGTTGTGGTGTGACAAAGCCACCAGCCTCGCGTACTCCCAGGCCCTGGCTGTCAGACGATCCGGATGGGGACACCTTGATAGTCCTGCTCGGAGGAGGGACCAAGGCGCGCCAGCAGAGAGACAATGAGCAGGCCCGTGAGCTTTGGCAAGAGTACAGACGACGCAAGCAACAAGGGATGTGAAACATGCCGCTAACCCGTGATTTCAAGAAGACTGTACAGATCCGCGCCCAGTGCGATCCGGCTTTCAGAGAGGGGTTGCTCAAGGAAGGCGTCGACTGCCTGCTGGCCGGGGGTGTCGACGCGGCAAGATCGTGCTGCGCGACTACATCAATGCCACCATGGGGTTCGAAGAGCTTGGCACTCTCACGAACAAGTCCCCCAAGAGCCTGATGCGTATGTTCGGACCAGCCGGCAACCCCCATTCCCGCAATCTGTTCGAGGTCATCAGTTGCATTCAGCAGCACGAGGGCGTCCAGCTTGAAGTGCACACCGTTCGATAATCGGAAAGGCACAGCCTAGCCCTGGTGCCGCAGCCGAATCCCGTCCTGCCCTAGTCCGGTGCCACCGTTGGGAGCACGCAACTTCCTACAGCTGATGGTCAAGCGTTATGATCGGACCTGGGCGAACAGGGTGTTTTTCATACGCGGAAGATGCCGTTGCCGGGCCCAGACAAATATCAATGAAACTGAAACAGTGCCGCCAATCCCGGTACGACCCGGAACCAGATTGAATTGCGATATGATATATATCAGGAATTGTCTCTGAACAGGGAGTTGGCTTAATCATGCAGACGATCTTGGAAGGTGTTCAGCAGCATTGGCAGGACTTGCGAGGCCGTACCTACGATCTGATGGATGTATTGTCGGATGCCGACTTGAAAGCCCGGTTGCCATTCCAGGATTCCCAGGACGTGCTGTATCAGTTCCGCTGTATGCTGGGTACGCAGGAAAGCTGGACGCCGGTACTGCTGGAAGGAAGAATGAGAGGATGGGACTGTAGTTTGCAGCCTGTTGAACCAGGCGAAGCGGTGCCCATGGAGAGGATTCGGGAGGCGATGATAAAGGCCGATGGGCAACTACAGGCGACTTTCGAGCAAGTTGATTGGCTTAAAGTGTTCAGTAATGGTACTTCGCCCTTGATGGGATACTTGCGCCTGGTGGAACACGAAGCCCACCATCATGGCCAACTAATCAATTTTATCTATGCTTGTGGTTTTCCGATTCCTGAGAGCTGGGCCGACTCTTGGGCATTGAGCCGCAATGTAGAGGGATAACCAACCCTACAACGAGAAGTCAGAGGGGTGTTCCGCCTGGCGTTGCCGGACATGGGAACGGCCGGAGCACTTGGTCCATGTCACCGTCCAGCCCCCGCCGGAGCATCCGCTTGATCGACTTGCGCCGCTCTCCGGATTGCAGCCCCGGTGCAGACGAGGAAGGATGCCCTCCGGCGGCATGGGCACAAGACCAGATAGACCTGCAAGGAGAGCTTGAGCCGGAGCAAGCCGTAGCAGGCTGGGGACGTGGCCTTGGCGGAACATCGTGGACTGAATCAGCTCCATGCAGCCTCCACGTGTTGGTTGCGCTCTTGGCTTGGAACAACCGCAGATCGCCCAACTCGCTGTTGGAGAACACTTCGAATATGCCAAGGTCAGTGTTTGTCCAGCTCAAGACAGGCCAGATGCAACTTGAAGCCAATACCCGGCATCGAGGTCACGTGCCTTCATGGCCAAGCCGGAAGCGGCCCTTGCTGAGCATGGCGGCCCATTTGGTTCAGCGGGAAGGTGGGAACTGCTGCAGGGCGATAGCGTGCGAGCATGATGTGCAACCATGCTAAACTGACATTTCATGGATACTCTATCGAACCAGGAATACCTGCGAAGACAATACAGGGACTCGTCCAATCTGAGTGCCAGGGCTGGTCTGCACACGCGTTTCAGTACCGAAGAGTATCCTTGGTTTCACTGGGTCTTTGACCATTTGGACATTCCGGAGAATGGGCGAGTACTTGAACTCGGGTGCGGCACAGGATTGCTGTGGCGTGAAAATATGGAACGGATACCTCACGATTGGGTGGTGACCCTGTCCGACGCTTCTCAGGGGATGGTGCAGGAAGTGGAGCAGAGTCTGCTCCACACCGATTTGCAATTCACCTTCGAAGTGGTTGATGCCCAGTCGATTCCCTATGAGGAGCACAGCTTTGATGTTGTCATTGCCAACCACATGCTGTACCACGTTCCAGATTTGGCCAAGGCATTCTCAGAGATTCGTCGGGTGCTACATCCGGAAGGAAGCTTGTATGCGACTACAGTTGGACTAAATCACATGGCCGAACTCAGAAGAGTGCCGCGAAAGTTGGGGATCGGGACGTTGGATAGCAGTGAGCAAACGATTGCTCAGTTCAACCTTGACAATGGTGCCGGAGAGTTGACACAGTGGTTTACCGAAGTCGGGGTCGAACGTAAGAACGGCACCTTGGTCGTAACTGAGGCAGCGCCACTGGTTGAATATATAATGTCCTATATATGCCTATCCGATGAGGAGGCTGTGGAACTGCATGCCTACTTCGATAAGGAAATCCAATACAAGGGTGCGTTCCGCATCACTACGGAATCGGGCATCTTCAAGGTGGTCAACGAGGCATAACCCAACCATGGGTCTTTATCCGATGCCCTCACGCTACTTCAGTCCAACATTGGTTCCGCCTCGACCGTGGAAAGTTCGTGTAGAAGTGATTCAATCTTGAACTTCATGTGGTTTAGTTCATGCCAATCCAAATGCTTTTCATGCTGCAATCGCCCAACCACAATCCCGGGAGCGATTTCAACAGAGGCGCAAAATGATTGAATGGCAGATTCGGTGAACTGACACAAGGCAACAAAATCCTTCCAAGCCGATGGGTTCACAAGGAAATCCGAAGCCCACTTGTTTGCCTTGGCTTCCTTGTCATTAGTATTATGTCCGACATCCACATCAAGATGGAAATCCTTTTTTGTGTCAAAGAGAATATGGGCTGCTTCATGGAACCACGTGAACCAAAAGTGATCATCCGTCTTGTAGCGACCACTGAGTTGGATTACTGGTCTACTTCGTCCGAGCCAATAGGTTGCACCACTGATTGGGACCCCTGGTAGACAAGGTACAAAGACAACACTGACACCTGCCTGCGCGCACAGCGATTTTGCTTCCTGGAAGGTACCGTCCGCGGTGGAGCGGGTCAGAGAGCGCACATGGCACAGGTTCTCCTTGAATAGCTCTCTGTCATAAGAACCCGTGTTGTCAGCGTATGCTTGGATTTCGCCCATCCTGATCCACGTGGCCACGTGTTTTTCTTTGCTCTCGAAGCTTGGGGAATGCCTGAACGAGGGTTCAAGGCGTGCGTACTTCTCATTCCACGCCTTGTCCGAGGCAACGCCGAAGAACTCCAGCAGGTGTGACACCGTGCTGCCATTGACCCTCCCTTTGGGCACAATCCCTGCTTTCCGGAGGGTGGACAGAGGAAACTCCTTGGCCCATCCCAACAAACCTGCCACCTGTTCCGCTTCCTGTTTCCTTGCCAAGTGCAGTCGGTAGTCGCTTTCGATGCCCAGCCAAATGACTGCCTTCATTCCCAGTACTTTCTCGAACTGCAGCGCGGTCGCAGGTTCCACGGGTGCCTTGCCCGCGATAATTTCGCTGATCATTTTGGGTGACCGGCCGCACAGCCTAGCGAATGCAGCCTGCGAGAGCCCCTTGGCTTCAAGGTGCTCGGCCAGCACTGCACCGGGTGGTACTGCGTAATCCGGTTGAAATGCTACGGCGTCCATGGTCACCTCCTGTTCTTCCCCTCGTGGGTGTCCTCAATGCCCAAAATGGTGATTGACCGCACCCGCGTCGGATCGATGCTGCCGTCCTGCCTCACCGGCATCGGACTTTGGTTGGGCACAAACACCAGTCTCTGCTTGTTGCCCACGTCTACCGTGAACTCTCCCCTTCGGTTGTTCCTGAGTTGATGGCACCTCTCCGGTGGCACTGTGGGAACATCGCCAAGTGTGGGAGCGTTTTTGAGAACAGCCATCCGGATTGTGATCCTCGTCGCGACCGCCTTGCCGTACACTCGCTGAAGTTCCTTGCCCGCCAAAAACTGTTTCCTGAGTCTCGTGGTTTTGAACGAAATCTCCATTCAGAAACAATATCGTTACCTGATGGGTAACATTGTATCACGGTTGTGTGGCTTGGCCTGCATGACTGGTCCGGTGTGCACTGTGGTAGTGATCGTGGGAATCAGTTCGGTGGTGCGCAAGGGGATGATGATCTGGCGGCGCTCCCGATGCGCAGCCCCTTGGTCCTGGGGCACACACATGTGCCTAACCACAGAGGGAAAGGACACGCGCCGACCACCGGCTGGTAGCCCTGGGTTCTGTGTACGTGGGGTGCAGCCGTCCAAACCGTCCTGCCAAATGGGCAGTATCGGCAGGTACATCCAGGACGGGGTGTTTGAATGCACAACCGGCCCCGATGCTCCAGGAATCACTTCAGCAACGGTTTTCACGCCAGGGGATCGACGCAGCCGGGGCCACTGGTTCTCGGATTACCGAGACACGGAAACAGGCATGGGAAGCACAACCCTTCATTCCGCCGGCGTTTGGCTGACAACTTCGACAAGTCGATAGCCATAGGCGGAAGCATCCTGGGGCGGTTCTTCCAGGTCAGGCCAGGCATCGTACCGCTCCATCCTGATACGGTAGACATAACCTTCTTCGTACTCGAAGCCCTCGATGGAATCGTAGAAGTACTCTCCATCCACGACGAGGCACTGCATGGGTGCCACACCAACGCATTCCACCAGTTCCGGCCCCACCGTAACCTCCAAGACGACACTTTCCACCGGTGAAGAACCGGGCTCCATCGAGATGCAGGCGGCAGCCAGCAGCATAGTGACCACCGTGGTTGCCACCCAAAGGCCTTGTCTTTGGGCAAGCAGGAAATCAAGAATGGAAGTCATGGTTGGATGCCGGAAAGTGTCGGCACATGTACTCTCAACACCGGTGGCGGTGCTTGGCATGGGACCGATACACGGCCGCGTTGTGCGGGCGGACGTGGGCCGACGATGGTGCAGTTACGCCCTGCCGTCGATCTGCTGTAGGGCTGGACCGCGTCCGCCCGCAGGCAGGTGCGGGGAGCGGTCAGACCGGAATGCTGCTGTTAAGCCCACTCTTTGTCGACTGCACTTTACACGGGTCTATGGACGCTGTGCCCCGATTGCTTCTGTCCACAGGTGGTAGACCGACTGGCTGCCCATCATGAACAGCCGGTTGCGGTGGGGACCGCCGAAGCAGACGTTGGCGCAGATTTCCGGCAGGTGGATGCGGCCGATGAGGTCTCCGGCCGGGTTGAACACCTGCACTCCGTCCAGGCCCGGGCCGGCCCAGCCGGAACTGGTCCAGATGTTGCCGTCCATGTCTGCCCGGAACCCGTCGGACACCGCCGGACGCATGTCCACAAACTCCCGGCCGCCGCGCACCGAGAGTTTG
>CAZMKQ010000006.1:0-974 GCA_964566955.1 uncultured Caldilineaceae bacterium
GCCGGGATTGATGTCCAGACCTTCACCGTGGCCGTGTAATTCCACATTAGACGTATTGTACATACGCGCTCAGGCAAGGATTGGCGAGCCACAGTGTCACTCTCCGAGGGCATGGCAACAACCCTCTTTCTCCACTGAATTCCGCTATCCCGGACATCCGGCCGCAACTGCGCTTTTGGCTAATGCACGGCGCTGAAGCACAATTCCGTGCGACCGGCGTCCGCCGACCATGCCAAAGCGAGGTATCCCATGCTGTCGAGTTCCGTACTGGAAAAGCTGACCACGTTCGACACCCCCACCATCTGCAACATCATCGAACTGTTCGATGTGCGTCCGCGCAACACCGGCTACATGGATGCCCGCATCGAGGCCGCCTTCCCTGAAATGGGGCCCATCGTCGGCTTCGCTGCCACCGCCACCTTCAGGTCCGACAGCTTCCCGGCGTCGGAAGACGGTTACAGCGGCATCCATCAACAGGTCGAGTTGTTCGAATCCCTCTCCGGACCGCCCATCGTGGTCTTTCAGGACGTGGATGATCCGCCGGTGGCAGCCACTTTTGGCGAGGTCATGTGCACCACCTACCAGACGTTTGGTGCTACCGGTCTCATTACAAGCGGTGCGGGTCGCGACCTCGACCAGGTCCGGGACATCGGATTCCCGGTATTCACCAGCGGCACGATCGCGGCCCACGGCTACTGCCATTTTCCCCAGATCCACGTTCCAGTTCGGGTCGGGGGCATCACCGTCAACCCCAACGACATGCTCCACTGCGACTGCAACGGCGTGTCAACGATACCCGTGGACATCGCTTCGGAAATCGCGGACATCGGCGACGAGTTCGTCGCGTCGGAGACTGTCGTCCTGGAGGCTTTGCGCGAACCGGAACCGACCTTGGCGAAATACAACGCGGCGCGGGCCGAAATGGGTGAAATCGTGGCGCGCCTCAAGCAACAGGTCAGTCGATCACGCTGATC
>CAZMKQ010000006.1:984-3770 GCA_964566955.1 uncultured Caldilineaceae bacterium
ACGGTTGCGCCGTCCGCCAGGCACTCCCGCGTCACCCAAACAACAACGTTTACCGCTGCTACCTCTCGGTCCTGACGGGGTTCACGCGAGTTCGCTGCACGGGACCCAGCAGCCGACGCAACCGTGCCATCCCACTCGGGCTGCACACTTGTGCGGAGAGGGAGGGATTTGAACCCTCGAGGGTTTTGCCCTACGAGCTTTCCAGGCCCGCGCACTCGGCCAGACTATGCGACCTCTCCTTGATGCTGGCCGCATTGTAGCCCCGGACCTGCCATTTGCAAGAAGAAATCCCGATTGGGCCTTGCGGCACTGCGGTGACATTCACGGTTACAGCTTCGGTTGTTCCCCGGCCTTCACTGGCGTGCGTCCATGCAGGAAGTCAAAGTCGCATCCCTCTTCGGCCTGGGTCACGTGTTCCAGAAACAGTTGGCCGTAGCCCCGGTCAAAATTCGGTTCGGGCACGGTCCAGCTCGCGCGACGACGGGCCAGCTCCGGTTCCGGCACCTTTAGTTCCAGCCTGCGGCCCGATACATCCAACTCAACAAGGTCCCCATCCTCGACCAGCACCAAGGGGCCGCCCACCGCGCTTTCCGGCGATACATGGAGGACGATCGTGCCGAAAGCGGTTCCGCTCATGCGGGCATCGGAAATGCGCACCATGTCGCGCACACCTTGTTGCAGGAGCTTGCGGGGAATGGGCAGGTTGCCGATTTCCGGCATACCCGGTCCTCCCACCGGGCCGGAATTCTGCAACACCAGCACGTCGTGTGGGCCAACGTCCAGGTCGGGAGCGTGGATCCTCCGCTGCAAATCGTTGTAGTCGCGAAACACCAATGCCCGACCCGTGTGCTGCATCAATGCGGGCGAAGCCGCCGAGTGCTTGATGACGGCGCCATTCGGGGCCAGATTTCCCTTCAGAACCGCGAGCCCGCCTTCCGGTTGAAAAGGCTGATCAAGCCGCGCAGTCACGACGCCGTCCGGCTCCGGTGCGTCCCCCACGTTCTCGCCCAGTGTGCGGCCCGTGACCGTCAGGGCGTCGCCATGGAGCAGGGGCAGGAGTTGCCGCAGGATCACCGAGACTCCGCCGGCCTCGAACAGTTCCTCCATCTGGTAGTCGCCCGAAGGCCGCAGGCTGGCGAGCATCGGGGTTCGGCGGCTGATGCTGTCAAACAGGTCCAGGTCCAATGCCAGGCCCATACGACGGGCAATTGCGCACAGGTGCACGACGGCATTCGTGCTGCCGCCCAACGAGCACAACAACGTGATCGCGTTCTCGAAGGATTCGCGGGACAGGAGGTCCGAGGGCCGTGTTCCTGATTGGGCCAGTTCGACAATTCTCCGTCCGGCGGATACGCCAAGCCTTAGGCGTCGACTGTCCACGGCGGGAGTGGCACCGTTGCCGGGCAGGGAAATGCCCAGCGCTTCGCACACACAGTTCATGGTCGATGCCGTTCCCATGACCATGCAATGGCCCTGGCTGCGGACAATTCCGTCCTCCACGGCCGCATAGTCTTCGGCGGAAAGGGTTCCCGCCTGATACTCGGCCGTCAGCCTTCGGCAATCGGAACAGGCTCCGAGCGTCTGGCCCTTGAAATGACCGTTCAGCATCGGCCCACCGGACAGGACGATGCTGGGCAGGTCCGCGCTCAGGGCACCCATGATGGCCGCGGGAATGGTCTTGTCGCAATTGACCAGCAGTACGACGCCATCGAGGGGCTGGCTGCGGATCATCTCCTCCGTATCCATGGCGGCCAGGTTGCGCAGGAACATGGATGTCGGATTTAGGAAAATCTCCCCCAGCGAGATGGTCGGAAACTCGAGCGGTAGCCCTCCCCCTTGCAGAACACCGCGCCGGACCGCCTTGATCAGTTCCGGAAAGTTGCTGTGGCAGTTGTTGAGTTCGCTCCAAGTGTTGCAAATGCCGATGACAGGACGGTCCACGTCCAGATCGTCGTACCCCATCGACTTGATGAAGGCGCGATGCAAGAAGCCGGAAACCCCGGTTTCCTGAAAGAAGGTTCTGCTTCTGAGCATGGTATCCACCCGGTTGTGCCTGTCCTGCCGGGGTTCCTCCCCCCACCGTCGGTTTCGTCCGCCGAACCCCGCGGTGTCAACCGCCTCCCGAACCACCCCTCTGACGCAGGCGGGACAGGATCGACGGATGCAGGTCCGGGGCATCCTGTGTTCCGACAGGCAGCACCAGCCAAAGGGCCAGGTACAACAGCAATCCGCCGGTCGGCAGAACGAACAGTACCAATGCCAAAAGCCTGATGAACAAGCAGTTGGCACCGGTGAATTCGGCAACGCCAGCACAGACACCACCGAGCATACGGCGAGTCGGGTGCCGTTGCAACCTGTGTTTGGTGCGGGTATCCGGTGGCATCGATACGTACCCTGACCTGTCGTCGTAGGTTGATTTTACCGCCGAGACCGTGTGTTTGGCGTTCTGCCAGGGTGCGGCTTGATCCCGTCAAGCCGCCGTCAGCAGGCATAATGGCAGTTGGTCGCTGCGGCTGACCTCTCTCCGCTCCTAGTCTCGCTGATCTGCCCGTACCCGTTGATCCCCAACATTGACAATCGGCGGCAGGATGCCGGACAGGTGACCGCACACAGACGACCAAAACAGGCAACAAGGCAAGGCGACACACCGATGGCCTGGATCGGCAAATTATTGTTGGTGCTTTTCAGCATCGGGCTCGTGGCAGGCGGTTTCCTGGCGTACGTGTACCGGTGGCTGCTGACCAAACCTGTGCCGGACCTTGCCGGCAAGGCAAGCAGTCCGGGGC
>CAZMKQ010000006.1:3780-67666 GCA_964566955.1 uncultured Caldilineaceae bacterium
ATGCCGAAGTGGTTGTCCGGCGCGACCATCACGGCATCCCGCACATCAAAGCGTCCACCACGGCCGACCTATTCCGGGCACAGGGATTTGTCCACGCCCAGGACCGATTGTGGCAGATGGAGCAGCTGCGGCGCACGGCGCGCGGATCCCTGTCCGCGATATTCGGCGAGGCGGCCTTCGATGCCGATCGCTACAGCCGCACGATTGGGTTCTGGCGGGCTGCGGAGGACGAGCTCAAGGTACTTGATCCCGAAATCCGCAAGGTTCTGGGCTGGTACACCGAAGGAGTCAACCTCTACATGGCGGAGAGAGCCGGCCAGCTGGCCGCCGAGTTCAGGCTCTTGCGCTATGAACCGGAGCCTTGGACTCCATTGGACACGGTCGCCCTGGCCAAGGTCATCTACTGGTCCATGAGCGTGAATTGGGACAGCGAACTCCTGCGCTTCCTGATGCTGGAGCGATTTGGTCCGGAACAGGCCTTCGATGTGGAACATGCAAGCACAATTGGCACCCCTCCCGTGCATCCATCCCTGGCCGCCGACGAGCAAAGCCAAGTGGCCCGGACTGCGGCCGCGCTCAGGGAAGCCTATCGGAGTGCCCAAGCATGGCTGCCCCACGGAGAAGGCAGGCAGGGGAGCAATGCTTGGGTCCTGCACGGTCGCCACACCGAGTCGGGTCGTGCCATCATGTGCAACGACCCGCACCTTCAGGTGGCAATTCCCTGTCCGTTGTACGAACAACATCTGTCGGGACCCGGCATCAACGCAGCCGGTGCCATGTTCCCTGGCGCACCTGGTATCGCGTTTGGTCACAACGACGGCTTGGCCTGGAGCATCACCAACGCTGTCACCGACGTCCAGGATCTGTACGTCGAACGAGTGGATCCAAAGCGCCCCGATTATTGCCTGGTCGGGAACGAGTGGCAGCGCATGGAAACGTTCAGGGAAGAGATCCATGTCAAGGGGGAGGACAGGCCCCGCGTCATCGAAGTGCGCCAGTCCCGGCACGGGCCGCTGGTATCCGACCTGGTACCCGAACTGGACCGCGCCAACCTGGCCCTGCAGTGGGCCGGCGCCGCCCCGGGGCACACGTTGACGGCCATTTGGCGCCTGATGACGGCCCAAAATTGTCACGACGGCGCAGCGGCACTGCAGTTGTGGCATTCCCCAACGCTGAACCTGACGCTGGCGGATACGCAGGGCGAAATGGTCTGCCTGCTGGTCGGCAGCCACCCCCGGCGCAGGCAGGGCATGGGCTTGATTCCCTCTCCCGGATGGGATCCGGCCTACGACTGGGATGGCTTTGTACCGGCCGAAGAGCTGCCGGCCGATTGGAATCCGTCATCCGGAATTCTGGTCAACGCCAACAACAGGACCACCGATCGCACGGACCTGCCTTGGTTTGGTTGCGAATTCGATCCGGGCTTTCGGGCCCAGCGTATCCACGACATGCTGGCCGATTTGAGCGACGCCACCGTGGCCGACATGCGCCGGATGCAGGTGGATACACACAGCCTGTACGCGGAGCAGCTGATTGCCGAGGTGGTGCGGCTGCAGCCGCACGAGGGTTTCGAGACGCACGCCGTAAACCAACTGGCTGCCTGGAACAGCCGCATGGATCCGGACAGCCAAGGCGCGGTCATTTTCCACTACCTGCTCGACGAGATCACGAGCGGACTGTTTGGTCCCCAGCTCGGGGATTTGCTCGGCCGCTACCGCGGCCAGGTGACCGGGGCCCTGTTCGATTTTTCCGGCTTCAAGTGGGTGGCCGCCACTCGCACCCTGGACTTCGTCACATCGCAGGCGACTTCACCACGGTACGCAACACCGGAAAACCCGAACAACACCAGCCGCCAGCAGTTTCTGGCGGCTGCCTTGACGCGGGCGGTGCGCCGGCTGCGCAGTGAAGTCGGGGAATCCACACGCCGCTGGGCGTGGGGCCGCGTGCACCAAATCCGTTTCAGCCACATCCTCGGCAGCGTGCGCATCCTCGGTCCTGTCGTCAACCGGGGACCCTATCCCATTCCCGGCGACGGAACATCGATTTTGCAGACCGCGAGTCGGGCTGGCGATCCCACCGCCCTCGTGCAGGTGTCCCCCTCCTATAGGACGATCATGGAGATTGGCAACTGGGATGCCTGCCTGTCGGTCATCAACACCGGGCAGTCGGGCCACCCGGCATCCCGCCACTACGACGACCAGATGAACCTCTGGCGAGCCGGCGAATACCATCCGATGCCCTTCAGCAACGAAGCCGTGGTGGAGGCAACCGCCTTCATCATGCGGTTGCGTCCGGAATGAACTTACCCACCCAACAGGCGATTGCATCTTGAGCACCATCGAATACGGCTTTGAACTGCTGGCGGACAACCCTCTGCCGGAACTCGGCTGCAATCTGAAATCGTACCGCCATGTCCGGACCGGAGCCCGCCTGGTGTCGGCGGTCGCGGACGATCCCAACAAAGTGTTCGGGATCTCGTTTCGGACACCTGTCGGCGACTCGTCCGGCATCGCACATATCCTGGAACACTCGGTCCTGTGCGGGTCCGAACGGTATCCGGTCAAGAAGCCGTTCCTGGAAATGCTGCGCAATTCCATGCACACCTTCCTGAATGCATTCACGGCCCTGGACAGGACGATGTATCCGGTAGCGAGCCTCAACCTGCGCAGCTTCCGCAATCTGGTGTCCGTCTACCTGGATTCGGTGTTTCGGCCGTTGCTGACGCAAGCCGCCTTCGAACAGGAAGGATGGCACTTGGACCTGGAAGAGGTGGATGGTCCGCTACAGTACAGGGGAGTCGTCTACAACGAGATGAAGGGGGCCCAGGCCAACCCCCATTCGGTTTTGATGCGGGCTTCCACCGGCTCCCTGTTTGAAGATCATCCCTACGCTCACGACTCCGGCGGTGTCGTCCATGAGATTAGGGAACTGACCTACCCTCGCCTGAAGGACTTTCACGCGCGCCATTACCACCCCTCCAACGCTTGGATGTTCTTCTACGGCGACGACGATCCTCAATGGCGCTTGGAAACATTGGACACCTTCTTCGAAGAGTTCGGGTTCCGGGCCGACGACACCAGAGTGCCCTTCTACCCGCTGGCCGCCACCCGACGCACGGTCGAACTGCCCTTCTCGCCAATCGAGTCGGGTCAGGAGACGGAGAAGGGTTTCATTACGGCCAACTGGCTGCTGCCCGAAATTGATGATCCGCTGGAACGCTTCCTGGTTGGCATCACGTCCAGTTGTTTGCTGGGCAGCCAGTCCGCCCCCTTGTACAAGGCGCTCATCGACTCGGGCCTGGGGGAATCGGTTGTGGCCGGCGGGTTTTCGTTCGACCTGCGCCAGCCCATGTTCACCGTGGGACTGGAAGGCGTCGAACCGGACCGGTTTGACCGCGTTACAGACCTGATTGAGGAAACCCTGTCCAACTTGGCGGACACAGGCTTCGACGACGACCTGATCGAGGCGGTGATCAACTCCAAGGACTTTGCCCACCGCGAGTTCGGCAATTCCTCCTTCCCCAAAGGCCTGGCCATCATGGCCGGGATGCTGTCCGGACAGATGCACGGAGGCAAACGGCAGAGTGCGACGCTTGGGTTCCAGGACACGCTGAAGCAGGCCCGGGCACGTATTGAGTCGGACCCGGACGTTCTCACCCGTCCGCTGCGGATCTACCTGCTTGACAACCTCCACCGGTCCACGGTGCGCTTGGTGCCCGACACGGGAGCCCAGGATGCCCAACGCCGGGCGGAACGGGAACGCCTGGACGAACTGGAGGCGTGCCTTGACGCCTCCGAGCGGGAAGGCATCCGGGAGCGCAGCCTCTGGTTGAGGCAATACCAGACGGAACCGGACTCGCCGGAAGCCCTCGCGAGCCTCCCGGTTCTGAGCCTGTCGGACATCGACAAGGAGACGCGGGAGTACCCGTGCGAAGAGATGCCCCTGGACGGGGTTCGGTACCTTTCACATGACATTGCGACCAATGGCATCGTATACGTCTCGCTGCTGTTCGACCTGCACCGATTGCCCGCGGAGTTGTTGGACCACGTTGAGCTGTTTGCCGATGCACTGCGGCAGACCGGAGCCGGTGCACTGGACCATGTGGCTTTCAGCCGTCGGATTTCCGGCACGACCGGAGGTATCGGTGTCGCCACCGACCTCCACAGCAAGGAACACGGGGAAGAAGCGGCTGCCCATCTGGTCGTAGGTGGCAAGTGCCTGGTGCACCAGATGGAAGACATGGTGCATCTGTTGGAACAATTGCTGCGGTCGGCCCGGCTTGACAGTCGGGACCGTGTCCGGCAGTTGGCAACGCAGGCGCGCAGCCATGCCGAATCGTCGCTTCTCCCGTCCGGACACTCGTTTGTCGGCTGCCGGTTGGCGGCCAACAACAGTGAGGCCGACTGGTTTGACGAAGTTACGGGCGGAATCGCAGCCTTGCAGTCGATGCGGACGCAGGCTGACAACTTCATCGCCGACTGGGATCGAACGGCCACCGTACTGGAAGAGATACGAACCCGATTGTTCACCGCCGACAATCTCCTGGTTAGCGTGACGGCACCGGCCAGCGATCAGAGTCGGCTCCGGGAATTGTTGCAGCCGGTCTTGGAAAGGCTCCCGGACACTTCGGGCCCCTGCCGGTGGTGGCAGCGCACGCAGTTTCCCGAGGACGAGGGGCTGGTGGTGCCGGCTCCCATCCAATTCGTTGGACGGGCCTATGACTTGCGGCAAGCGGGGTACGAACACCATGGTTCGATGGCCGTGGCTGCTATGTTCGGCCGGGTACAACCGCCACACCGGCCAGTTTTCCTGTGTCTCCTACCGGGACCCCAATGTGGCCGAAACCCTGGGTGTCTATGACGCGATACCGAGTTTCCTGGACTCGGCGGAACTGAGTGACCAGGATCTGATCCAACTGATTGTCGGCACGTTCGGATCGTTGGACCGGGACCTGCAGCCCAGAGCCCAGGGCCAAACGGCGTTGGCGCGGTTTCTTACAGGCAGCACGCGCGACATGCGGCAGCAACGCCGGGCGGAGATCTTGGAGACGCGTCCGGAGCATGTGCGCACCTTGGCCGGATTCCTGCAGGAGGCGGGGACAACTTCCAATACCGTGGTCATGGGGTCGGCGGAAGCGTTGGACAAGGCCGAGACCAGCGGTGCCGTGCGTTTCCGCGCGCGGACAGTTCTCTAGGAGCATCGGAGCGACACATGGTTCCCGCCGCGCCCCCGCCCTGGTCGGGGTCTCCCCTGTTTGATCCCCAGCGCCCAGCCAGGGGGCAGGGCTGGCCAGGCGCGGCGAAGGCCGAGGCTTGGATGGTGCGCCAAGCCGCGTGGGTTGCCGCCCGCGAACCGGTGGTACAGGCCCTGGTGTCCGATTGGAACCCCCATCGATCCCGCCTCAATGACCTGCCTGCGGGGCCACTGAGGGGAATGCTGGCCGGCATCAAGGACATTTTTCATGCAGACGGTCTCCCCACCCGGGGCGGCACATCCCTGCCCGTTGAGGCCCTGTCAGGGTCGACCGGCAACGCCGTGAGACGGCTGGTTCGGGCCGGAGCCATGATTGCGGCCAAGACCGTCACCACCGAATTCGCCTACTTCGAGCCGGGACCCACAACGAATCCCTGGCACGCGTCCAGGACCCCCGGAGGCTCCAGCAGCGGCTCGGCCGCGGGTGTCGCAGCCGGTTTCTTCGATGTTGCGCTCGGGACCCAAACGGTTGGTTCCGTGATCCGGCCAGCCGCTTTTTGCGGGATTCCCGGCTACAAGCCCACGCTGGGCACCATCCGTCGCGACGGCCTGCTCGTGTTTTCCCGGACCGTCGACCACGTAGGCTTGTTCAGCCGCACCTGGGAAGACATGCTGGCCGCGGCCAAGGCCCTGTCGATTGTGGCGATGGCTCCCCCATCGTCAAAGTCTCCGGTGCTGGGTCTGGTAACCGGTCCCTATGCGCAACAGGCATCGGGATTCATGCGCGGCCAGGTGTCCGCATGGTGCGAGCGAATGGAACAGTCGGGCATCCAAGTTCGCGAAGTCGCAACCCTGCTGGACATCGAGCAACACAACAACGTGCACAGGGACCTGACCGCCCGCGATTTGGCTGATCGGCATCAGCGGCTGTTCGCCGACTTCTCGCACCTGTACCGGCCGCGCACGGCGGCCTTGATCGAGGATGGAATGCATGTTGACAACCACCGTTACGCGGCCTGTTTGGCCAACAGGGCTGTAATCCAAGCGGAACTGCGTGGTGCCATGGAGACAGCAGGGGTGGATCTGCTGGTCAGCCCGGCGGCTCCGGACGTGGCGCCGGCCGGCCTTGCTTACACCGGTGATCCGGTCATGAATCTGCCCTGGACGCACGCCGGTGTTCCGGTAGCGACGTTTCCCATCGCCCTGGACGAACGGGTTCCCCGAATGCAACTGCCGGTCGGGGTTCAAGTGGCTGCCGGTTTCGGCCGGGATGCCGACCTGCTGTACTGGTCAAGGACCCTGGCCGGCCAGTCCGAGCCCTGGCTCCCCAACGCATCGCGTCATGAAAGTTGACCTGCACCTGCACACCCACTTCAGCCCGGACTCCCTGGCCCCAATTCACAAGGTCATGGAACGAGCGCGGGCACTCGGTTTCGACCGGATCGCAATCACCGACCACAACTGCATCCTGGGTGCCCAAATCGCGTGGGAACGGGACCCGGACTTCATTATTCCCGGGGAGGAGGTTCGGACGGATGTGGGTGAGGTGATCGCGTATTATGTAAAGGAAGAAGTACCCAAGGGGCTTCCGTTGTTGAAGACGCTGGACCTGTTGGAAGAGCAGGGAGCCGTGATTTCCATCCCACATCCTGTTGACAGGCTGCGCTCCTCGGCGTTGGGGCTGCAGCACACATTGGAAATCGTTGAACGCGTGGACGCCGTCGAAGTTCTGAACTCCCGTTGCATGTTCCCCGGGGACAACCGTCGGGCCTTGGAACTGGCCCAGCGGCACGGCAAGGCTGTTACGGCCGGGAGCGACGCCCACATGCCGATGGAAATCGGGCATTGCGGTGTCCACCTGCCCGCGTTCGACAACAATGCCGATGCACTGCGGGAGGTGCTGCAGAAAGCCGTTCCGTTTGGGGCCGTCGGACCTTGGTGGGCCCACTTCGGGTCCCGCTATGCCAAAATTCGAAAGCAGTTGCTTCCGTACGATGCCGGCAGTTCCCAACCCATCGGACGCCGTTGACGGTTCAACAAACAGCGGCCCCGGGACGAGCAGGCGTCAGGCGTGCGATGGCACCGGGGTCCTTCCAATTAGATTGCGCAGGTAGACAAGGCCGATTCCTGCCGCGGTCGTCAACAGCCAGGCGAGGGCGGCGACCCAAGGAGGCATCACCAACTGCAGTATGGAATTCGCCTCGGCAAGCTGCGTGGTGACCGGAGCCACCGCATTGGCCCCCACCCAGTACATCAGCGGCCATAGCGATGCAAACGACAGCCATGATCCCAGAGCTTCAATTGCGCCCAACGCTGTGATGCCGGGCAACCCGACCAAGCCCAACAGCAGGCGCGCATAGGTGAACAAGGGCGGAATGGCCAGAACCGTCAACAAAATTGCCAACTTGAAAGGGCCAAACCGTTCAGGCACCGGCTCCAGAGCCGCAACGCTGGAGCGCAATCTTGCCTCCAGCCGTTTCGAGGGTTCTGGCATCTCCAGCCGCCCCATGGCTGAAGATACCGCCCTCAACTCGGCTTGCCGGGCCCGGCACGTTTTGCAGATTACCAAGTGCTCTTGCAGACGGGTTGCGTCCTCACTCGTCAACCGACCTGCCACCTGGGAGGCCAGCAGCTCCTCAAACTGCGGATGGACGATTCGTACTTCCATGTTTCTCAAGGCAATCGGCTCCGCCCTGCCAGCAGCTCCAAATTCACACTTGGCCGGATCCGGCCAACAGCAGGTCCAACGCGTCCAACGACGGCTGGTGGTCGCGGCGCACGCCCATTTCCCGACGCAGAATTTCTGCCAGGCGACTGCGCCCCCGGCTGAGCCTGGACTTGACGTTCGACTCGGAGGTCCCGGTAACCTGCGCGATTTCGTGCACGCTCAGGTCGTTCCAGTAGAACAGGACCAACGTCTCCCGATAAGCTGGCGGCAGCATGGCGAGCCTGGCCATCATGGCCGACTGCCGATCCTGCTGCATGGCTCGATGTTCAGGATCCGGAGCATCGTCGGCAAGCCAATCAGTTTGGGCATCGGGATCCGGGGCTTGGGAGGTCGGACGACGCTTCCGGGCCCGGAGGCGGTCGAGACAGCAATTGCGCGTAACGGCGAAAATCCATGTTCCATAGGTTCCGCGCCGTTCGTCGAACCGGTCCAGCCGCTGCCAGGATTTCAAAAAGGCGTCATGCACGGCATCCTCGGCATCTTCCTGGCTTCCAACCAGCGGCCATGCGTAACGCACCAGGGCTGCGTGGTAGGCCATGAACAGAGCGCCGTAGGCATCACCGTTGCCAATCCGGGCAGCGGCCAGCCAACGTGCCTGGCGTCTTGAGGTTTGTTCATCGGCGAACATGGGTACCGGTCGGATTCGATGGAGGGTCTGTTCCATCTACGCTGCACGACGGCAACAGGTTGCAAACCCGAGGCGCTTTGGGTTTCGATGGCGAATCTGATTATATACTGCGCCCTGCGTTGCGGACGCGGAGACGGAAACCGAACCGTGTCGGATTGCGCTAGCCAACTGTATTGAACCCGCCAACCGGAAGTGCCCGATGCACACCACCTATCCCTTAACGGCCATTGTCGGTCAGGACCGCATGAAACGGGCCCTGATTCTAAACGCCATCAATCCGCAGATTGGGGGTGTCCTAATCCGAGGCGAACGCGGCACGGCCAAATCCACGGCCGCGCGTGGCCTGGCCGCGTTGCTGCCGCCCATCACGGCCGTGGCCAACTGTCCTTTCAACTGCAATCCGGAGCAACCCGCTCAACTTTGCTCCCAGTGCCTTGAACCGACGAACTCGGCGTCAGCGCCCACGGTTGAAAAAACCACCACCTTTGTGGATCTGCCGGTGAGTGCAACCGAAGATCGCGTGGTGGGCACCCTGGACATTGAGAAGGCCATCCAGGAAGGCCAAAAGCATTTCGAACCGGGCGTACTGGCTGCCGCCAACCGGGGAATCCTGTACGTCGATGAAGTGAATCTGCTGGATGACCATGTGGTTGATCTGCTGCTGGATTCCGCGGCCATGGGAGTGAACACGGTGGAGCGCGAAGGAATCAGCGTGCAGCACCCCTCGCGTTTCGTCCTGATTGGTTCCATGAACCCTGAGGAGGGTGACTTGCGACCCCAGTTGTTGGATCGGTTTGCCCATGCCGTGGACGTGACCGGCATCGAGGATGCCGAGGAACGGGTTGCCATACTCCAGCGCCGGCTGGAGTATGACCTGGACCCGGACGGTTTCGTGTCCGATTGGAAAGAAAGGGAGACTTCGCTGGGAGAACAGGTCATTGCCGCTCGCCGACGCTACCACGAAGTGGAGTACACGGACCGGGACCTGTACACGATTGCGGCCCTGACCACCAACTTCGGCGTGGACGGGCACCGGGCCGACATTGTGATCCTCAAGACGGCGTGCGCACAGGCAGCTTTTGAGGGCCGTCGGCAAATCACCACGCGCGACATCCACGCCGCCGCTGAACTGGCGCTTCCGCACCGCATGAAGAAACAGCCTTTCATGGAGGCCGGACTGCATCCGGACCATCTGCAGAAGAATTTGGAGGAGGCGGAAGCCCAGGCCGAGCAGATGGTTGACAGCGACGAACAGGCGACCGAGGATGTCGAAGGCACACAGTCCGCCGATGAAAAAAAAGTGAAACGGACGATGACTCGGGCGTAGTTGACGAACAGCAGGAAGGCGAAGGCAACTACCTTCAGCCTGATGACAGTCAACCCCAGAGTTCGTCGTCCGGAGACAAGGCCGGTGCCCAGAAACGGGTGGAGGTCGGAGAGCAGTTCGACATGCAGAAGGTCACCTCGCCGCTGGACAAGGTGACGCGGGAGAAGGCAGGCAAGCGTTCCTATTCCCGGACCAACCGGAAACGAGGCCGGTACATACGAGCGGTTCCGGCAGGGGACCGACCTGAGGATCTGGCGTTCGATGCCACCCTGAGGGCAGCGGCGCCGCATCAGCAGCACCGACGCGCGGCCGACATCGACAACAATCTGGCGCTCCAACTGAAGATGACCGATCTGCACCGCAAGATCCGGGTCAGACGCACCGGCAACCTCATTTTGTTCGTGGTGGATGCCAGCTGGTCAATGGCGGCCAGTGAACGCATGGAAGCCACCAAGGGAGCTATCTTCAGTTTGCTGGTGGACGCCTATCAACGGCGCGACCAGGTGGGCCTGGTGGTTTTCCAGCGCGACCGGGCACGTGTCGTGCTGCCGCCAACGAGCAGTGTCGAATTGGCACAGAAGGCACTGGTTGACCTGCCGGTGGGAGGCAAGACCCCCCTCAGCAGCGGCTTGTATGTGGCCTGGCGCGTATTCGAAAACGTGCGCCGCCGCGAACCGGAAACCCAACCCATGATGATTCTGTTGACGGACGGTGCCGGCAATGTCAGCATGACCGGGCAGCCGGCGCAGGAGGAGGCGTTGAAGATTGCGGAACTTTATGTCCACTCCGAAATCAAGTCCGTAGTGGTGAACATGGAGCATTCGGCCTTTGATCGCGGCCTGGCTCAGACTTTGGCGGACAGTCTGCACGCCCAGTGTTACAACCTGCCGGCACTGAAGGCCGAGACCCTCCTGCAGACGGTGCAGGACATCATGGACTAACTGTCCGCCCACCGCGTTGTTGCACAGTGTGGTCTTCGGCGGTCGGAGCGCGGGTCATCCGAACGCATAACCAACCGGGGAGTGCTACGATCGCGCATCCAGCAAGATTGCGACGAGGTCATGCGTCATGGCTCTGACACAAGAACAGATCACCAGATACAAGCGCGACGGCTTCCTGAATGCCATCGACGTGGTCGAAACGCAGGAGGCGTCGCAGTACGCCACCGAGTTCGATCGGATTGAACAGCACGTTGGCCGCGAACGGGCCCAGATCGAACTCATCGACTATCACTTCGAGGAAGAATTCATTTGGCGGCTGGCCACCAACAAGACCATTCTGGACTGCATCGAAGGCCTGATTGGTCCCAACATCCTGTTGCTTGCCACGCATTTCTTCAACAAGTACGGTGAAGGCAGGTTGGGCGAATCCTATGTTGCATGGCACCAGGACGTGACGTTCTGGGGCCTTGAACCGCCGCTGGCGGTTACTGCGTGGTACGCGGTCGACGACAGCGACGTCGAAAACGGCTGCATGCAGGCAATTCCGGGTTCCCACGATCTGGGTCTGCTGGAACACGGGCAGGCCGAACGGGCAGGAAATCTCCTAAGCATCAATCAGGAGGTATCGGTGTCGCCGGACCAGGCCGCTACCGCAACGAACTTGGAGCTGAGGGCCGGCCAGATGTCAATCCACGACGGGACCCTCATCCACGGCTCCCTGCCGAACCACTCGACGCGGCGGCGCTGTGGTCTTACGCTGCGATACGTTCCGACCTGGATCAAGCAGACGGAGGACAACTCGCACGGCAAGAGCTGGAAGGCAATCCTGGTACGCGGCGAAGACACGTACCGGCATTTCGAGGAAGTCCCGACGCCGTTCGCATAAGGTGCCATGCTGTCCCTCGCACCGGGAAGGCCACCGCCGCCATACAAGTCTCAGACCCTGGCATGCGATGCTGGGAGTTCGTCTTCAGGTTGGCGCGCGCCGGCCGTGCGTTCAGGTAACCGGGCCGGCCGCCGAACCACGCATTTCGCATAGCAAAACCTTTTGGGAATGGGTTCCCAGCGCGCTTGAAGCCTGGAGGCGCCACTCGCCGGGCCGGCGCTGAAAGGAAACCGGGCGTCAGGCCCGCATGCTCATCGCGGCCTGTGGTCCCCGGTAGTGCACCATGATGATTTCCGCCAGGATGGCCACCGCAATCTCGGCCGGGGTCCTGCCGCCGATGTCCAGTCCGATGGGCGCGTGTACCTTGCTGAACAGGGTGCGGTCCAGGTTGTACTCCAACTCCAGAAGTTCCCACACCGCGCGTATCCGCCGCTTGCTTCCAATCATGCCAATGTAGGCCAGGTCGTCCCTGATCAATTCGGTCAGGCAATCAACGTCATGCTGGTGACCTCTGGTGACCAGTACGACACTGGTGTGCCGATCAAGCTGCCCGGCACTCCGCATTGATTGGAGGGTCGCCACCAACGGCGCGGCCCGAACTTGATCGGCGGCAGGGAAACGGGCGCGGTTGGCGTATTGCGACCGATCATCCAGCACGGTCACCTGGAATTCGCAAAGGCTGGCCATGCTGGCCAGCGGCACGGCTATGTGGCCGGCACCCACGATGAGCAGGTGGGAAGGTGCGGCATGCACCTCAACGAAAAGGTCGCACTCCCATTCCTTGGTTCGGATGTGCAACGTCTTGCTTTCCCGACCGGCGATGATCTCCAACACCTGCCCTGCAATCGCCGCGGGCAACCGGAGTGGGCCCATCTGTGCGGGGCCATTGGCAGGATCGACAAGACACTGTTCGCCAACTGTCATCCCCGGTGTGGTTTTGCCGCGGGTCAACGTGACCACGGCGACCGGCTTGCGTCCGCGCAATGCTCGATTCAGTTCCTGGAGCAGGGACAGATCCATGCCAATCAAGTCGTCGGTGCCCGACGGGAACAAAGAAGGGGTTCGAAATCGTATTGGGGCCGGCACGCGGCGTCATTCGGATCCCGCCCCATGCCTGCCTGTTTGGTCTCAGCCACGGTGGATAGGCGCCCCTGGTTTCGGATTCGCCCTGCTTGGCTTGGGTGTGCTTGCGGTGCCCGGCATCTGTCCGAGGGCAAGGCACCGACCAAGTCCACAATACGAAAGCGGTCCGTCACCCGGCATCCGCCGCACCACAGCGTTCAATGAAAACATCCATGATCCCACCGCAGACACCAAGACTGTCCATTGAAATGTCTTCGGTCAAATCCACGCGCACGGTGCGAGGCTCCCCATCCTGGATTACGTCCAAGGCGGCTCGGATCACGTCCGCTTCACCACACCCTCCTCCGACCGTGCCAACATGAAGCCCGGCCGGATGAATTAACATTTTCGCTCCCACTTCCCTGGGGACCGATCCCTTCACCATCGTGATGGTCGCCATGGCGACCGTGGTACCGTCCTCAATCAACTGCTGGAGCTTCGGATAGAGAGAACCTGTCATGCATCACCCGGTGTCTGACATCGCCTGTGCGCGGTAGGAATCATACTGTTCCGGCGTGTCCAGATCACGGAAGTCGTTAAACGAATCGACATTTACGTACGCAACCGGCAGTTGCGGATCGCCCGTCACAGCCCGCAACGTACTGGAGGCCGGCAGCTCGCAGATGCGCGGCCACAGTGACACCGGCAGGTAGATGGGATGTTGCCGTCGCATGCCGTGGCTGCAGAACACCGTCCGAGCCGGATGGTTGGACACAGTACCGACCAAGGCCTGAACCGTGGCTTTGGTCAAGCCCGGCTGGTCGCCGAGGGCAACCAGGCACCCGGGGTGGGAATCCGTTCGCGACAGGTGGCGGAGACCGCATTGAACGGAACTGAGCATTTCCCCGGTGTCCCAGTCCGGGTTGTACACGGTTTCGACCAGCAGATCGCCCAGCACAGCCGCCACTTGGGTGCCCGATGCTCCCAACACACACACGACCGGAGAGCAACCGGCAGCCAACAGTGTATCGACAACCGTTGTCAGGACAGTGCCGGTCCCAAGGGGCAGCAACTGCTTTGGGCGCCCCATGCGGCGGGAAGCACCCGCCGCCATCACCAGAACAGGCAAGGGCCTTGCGGAGGTTGCCGAGAAGTTGGATGGTGGCATGGTGGAACAGGACGGCCCGTACCGGCACGCAGTCCAGCCGCTCCCCGGACCTACTTCCCGTCGCCGTCGGGATCCAGCATCCGGAATCCGAAACCGCGCACTGTTTCGATGAACTGGTTGCCGTCCGTGGCGTCCGCCAGCCGCGAACGGACCCGGCTGACCAGGCGATCCACGTTGCTGTCGGCCACACCGTCGGTTTCCTCCGGCCACACCGCGCTGGCAATCTCGTGCTTGCTCACCGCTTGGCCCAGCCTGTCGTGCAGCAGACACAGCAGATCGAACTGTTTCAAGCTTAGTGGAGGATTCAGGGGCACACCATTGATGAGAACATGACGACTGGCTTCGTGCAGTCGGAGTACCGGCGCAGTCTCGGACTTCTCCAGGCTCAAGTTGGTCATCGTGGCTGCCGGATCCTCAAATCGAAACCGGGTATTGGCGAAGGTGACGACCGCGCCATCCGTCAGGACCACCGATTCGTCCCGGGACAGTCGGTACTGATTGACCGCAATGCCGTTCTTGCTGCCAATGTCGCGCACCAGATATTGGCCATCCAGGCGATCGATCATGGCGTGCTGGCGCGACGCGAACTTGTCGTCCAGCACAATGTCGCAGTTGGGAGCCCGGCCCACAATGCTCGTGCCTTCGCCCAGGACTGCTTCCTGACCGTTGCTGGGACCGTTCAGACAGACCAGCTTTCCGTGAACCTTGAAAGACATCCATCCCTCCCACTGGACCAGTGTCGGTTTGGGGCACAGTCGCCACCGCGCCGTCCCAATTGTCCACCATATGCTAGACTGCCGGACGCTTGACCGGTTTTGCCTCCTGACCAACCCTATTGTGTACGGATTGTGGTTGGCGGTCAACTGGAGGCTTGTTAGCCGTGTCGGCGGGCCGCTCGAGGTTCGCCTGACAATGTCACGCGTTTGCTCTTGCCCCCCTGGAAGTCAGGGGTACCCGTGCAGTCTTTTGTAGGCCAGCGCATCGGGCGCTTCCACATCTCCCGCCAGATCGGAAGCGGCGGTGCCTCGACAGTCTACCAAGCTTATGACGCAGTCAACGCGCGCAGCGTCGCGTTGAAAGTCATGCTGCCCAGTTCCGACGAGACGGTGCAGCAGCGTTTTCGGCAGGAAATCCAGATTGCCAGCCGGCTTTCCCACCCCAACATCGTCCAAACCTATCAGGTAGGGGAGTTTGCGGAATTCAACGCGGGCTACCTGGCGATGGAATTGGTCTACGGAGAGACGTTGGAATCAATGGTCCGCCGGGTCGGCCAGCTCAATTTTGCCGAGGTTTGTGTCCTCCTGGCGCCGATTGCACGGGCTTTGGACTATGCCCATCGGGAACAGCTGGTGCATCGGGATGTGAAACCGAGCAACATCCTGATGCGGCCGTCTACGCTTTACGACGAGCACCACATTCAAATTGCTTCGCTCGACTACCCGTTTGTGCCGTTGCTGACGGATTTCGGGATCGCTTCGGCCGTCGACATGCCGGAACTGACAGCCACCGGCCGCACCGTGGGTTCCCCGTCCTACATGTCCCCCGAACAGTGCTCCGGTGCCGCCCCGGTGGACCGCAGGGCGGATGTCTATGCCTTGGCTTCCGTACTGTATCGGTGCGTGGTTGGCAAAACGCTCTTCGGCGGCACCACATCCGAAGTGTTGTACAGCCAGGTCAATGTCGAGTTCGATCCCGAAAACGTGGATCTGCAGCAGGTTACGTTGCCAGGGGAACTCCTCGAGTTGTTGACCCAATGCCTGGCCAAGGAGCCGCGGCACCGCATACAGACAGCAGCTGAGATGGCGGACCGGCTGACGGAGATTGGCGCGAGCACCGACATTGGTCCGTTCGATCTGGCAGGGGACCGGGAAGATGCCGCGACTCAGACCATGCCGCACCTTGCCACGTCGCCCCAGCTGGAGGTGGAACCAGGAACCCAACCCCTTCTGCGGAGAGTTTGGTCACGAACCTCAGGGCCGCTGACGTCCCCTTGGAGCCCGGCCCTGGGACTGGTGCTCGCGGCCGCCATCATCGTCCTGGTGGTTACGGCAGTCCCACTGGGCCGCGGGCGCACAAACTCCACGGGCACCACACCTGCCGAAATAGCCACCCCCGGCCCGCAGATGGATGCCGGCGGAACCAACGGGGACGATGCCACAAGGAACGAGTCCGCGACGCCGGAACTTCCGAAACCTCCGGCCGTGCCGATCCTGCCACAGAACACCCCAACCGGTACCGCCGAACCAATGGCTGTGGTCCAGGCCCAGGAAGGGATCAATGTTCGTTCCGGTCCCGGCATCGAATACCCGGTAGTATCCAAGCAACGGTTCGACACAGTCCTGAGGCTGACAGGACACGATGCGACCAAATCCTGGTGGGAAGTGGATCTGAGCCAGCTGACGGGACAGGCAGGGGCCAGAGGCTGGGTGTCCAGTTCGGTTGTTCAAACCCGGGATACGGATCTGCTGGAGCCGGTGAGCGTGGTGTCCCCCGTGCCCCAACCGACCGCCACCACGACACCGGTTCCCACGGTGACGCCAACCCACACCGCCACACCGACTGCCACGGTGACGCCAACCCCAACCCCGCGGTCGTGGCAGGACGCCTGCACCGATTTCGAAGTGCATGAGGCCTTGCGGGAACTGTTTGATGAGTTTGAGGCCCTGCTGGAGTTCGGGTGCCCGTCTCAGGTCCCCAAGTCGTTACCGAAAGTCAACATTCAGGAATTCACGTGGGGCATGCTTCTGTATGCCGTTAACACCAACCGCGTGTACATTGCCACCGTGCAGGACGAAGATGCGGACCGGAGACCGGATGTGGAAGGGGCCTCCGTCGCCTTCTTCAACTACCCCGCATGGGACTTTGTTTTTGTGTCGCCCCGGCAAATGCTGCCGCCCGACGTTGGCAGTGACCAGTCCGATGGGCAAGTCGAACCGGATGCGGATCGATTCTTCGAACCGTTCCTGGACCTTATGTACGAACGGACGGGCAACCGGATCATCAGTTTGCGCGATCGCCTGGGCCCGTCGTTGGGACCGTCGCGTGTCATCGTCGGAACTCTGCAGGAGTTCGAACGAGGGTTCATGATTCTGCTTTTGGATGAGCAGGCAGGCGATGTCATCGTACAACTCTTGAAACTGAAGCGCGAGACGTTCCAATGACGACGGCACACTCATCATCACCGGTTCGCCGCGGCCTCAAATCCGGTGGAACGGCCCATCGTTTCCGAAGGGAAAAAGGCACATGATTGCAGTGGTACAACGCGTCAGTCAGGCGTGCGTGTCAGTGGATGCCGAAGTGGTCGGTCAAATAGGCCGGGGCTTGCTGGTGTTGCTGGGCGTGGGCCACGGCGACACGGACGCCGACGCAACCTACCTCGTTGACAAGATTGCGGGGCTGCGAGTCTTCGCCGACGAGGCGGGCCGGATGAACCTGAGTGTGGCCGAGGCAGGTGGATCCGTGTTGGCCATCAGCCAGTTCACACTGTTGGGGGACACGCGCAAGGGGCGGCGGCCCAATTTCATGGCGGCCGCACCACCGGCCATGGCGGAAGCCCTGTACGATGCCGTAGTGGCGGGCCTGGCGGCACGGGTACCGACGGCCAAGGGACGCTTTGGAGCCATGATGGATGTGGCCCTCGTGAACGATGGTCCGGTCACCATGGTGCTATCGAGCCGCAGGGAGTTCAGCCCTGTGCCAGAATAGGGGCGGCGTTGTCAAACGCCGGCTTCTGTCAAGATTGTCTCCCGCCGGCATCCCATGATTGATGATCCCGCCGAGATCGGCGCGATTCTACGGTCTGAAATCGAAGTGCTGGAAGCCTATCTGCTCAAGGGTGATGTCTTCAGGCAGGTACCGATCTCCAGTCTGGGCAACCGTGCACACTTGATGTCGATCGCCGACTATCTCGAACATCGGGACATCTGGTGCTGCCTCGAACGGAAGGGATGGGTGCCGGGCGAAGACCACCACGCTTCTTCCCCGCCGCTGGCCGACGGCAACAGGCTGCTGGAGATCTTCTCCTCCGAGACCGACACCCTGGCACAGCGAGAACTGGCTTCGCGCGTCCGGTCGTTGACCTGGGCGATGGATGAGTGGAGCCGGGAAGGCGAACCCGCCCAGGCACACTTTGCCACCGCGATGGGACATCGGGCTCGCGTTCAGCGACTGGCCAACTTCCGCGGCTGGTACGGTCACCAGGCCGAAGTTGCGGACCTGGACCGGCGAATTGAATCCCACAGCGTGCCAGGGCCGTTTTGCGGAATAACCAAGGTCCAGGACGCCTTCCCCGAAGCCGACTACTGGTTCCTGTATCGGCGCGTGCGGGTCCCATGAATCCGGTTGCCGGCCCGCAGGTGCGGATCGTATCGATGCCACGCCGGTCTTTGAAGGGGAAGGATCCCCGACACGGGTTGCCGTGCGGGCCATGACCGAGGTTCGCACAACTGGGTTGGAGGACGCGGCCTCTGGCTGGAGACACTGGCAGCCGGGGATCTTTCCGGTCTGGGCCGTGACCTTTCTGGCATTGGGACTGTCGACCACGGCCCTCTCCGTGTTGGACAGCCAACTCGGGGCCAACGGAAACTCGTTGGGATTGCCTTGGTTCGGGGGCTCGTTGATTCTTGGCCTGGGTTTGTGCGGAACCGTACTCGCGGTTGCCCGGGCCCGGCGCTCTGCCCGATTCCTGCTGGCATGTGCGACCGTCGTCTTGGGGGCATTGGCCGCAATGGGCCTCATCCTCCTGAGCGGACAGGACTCGTTGCAATCATTTGATCCCTCCATGCCGCCGCTGCTCGGCGCATATGTCGCCGGTTGTGCTGTTCTGGTCCTCAGTCTGGCCTGTTTCGTGCCCGCGGTGCGCCGCGGCCTGGCCCGTGTCCTGCCGATGCAACCCGACAACTTCGTCCATGCCATCAGCATTGCCTGGACCGTTCAGGTGATCGGTTGGGTCGTCCTCAGCTTCGTACCGTTCCATCGGCCCTTGCTGTACGCGATGTTCGAAGCGGACATGGAGTCGCTGGCATCGTCGGAAACGGCCACCCTTGTGTCGTTGTGTTCAACGCTGGTTTGGAGCATCCCAACAGCTCTGTTGGCAATCGGGTTTCCGCTCACGCGCAACCTGGGCTGTGCACTCGCGCGGTTGGGTTTGGGGTCGTTGCAATGGCGCGGCATCAGCATCGGGGTTCTGGTCGGAATTGGCTTGGCCGTGTTCATCACGGTGGCCGAACAGTGGATTGTTTCCCTAGTGGCGCAATCTGGCCTGCCCATGACGGAAGCGGAACTGTTCGAGGAACTGGCCAGCCTGCCCACCAGCCTGATTGGCGCTATCCTGTTGGGCCTCAGTGCCGGGATCAGCGAGGAGCTGTTGGTGCGGGGAGTCCTGCAGCCAAGGCTGGGCATCGTGCTCGCCAATCTGGTGTTCGCGATGGCGCACGGCCTGCAATACGGAGCCGATGGTCTGATTGTGGTGTTCCTGCTGGGCCTGTTGTTCGGTGTGATTCGAATGCGGCTGGGCCTGGCTCCCGCCATCATGGCCCACGCCGTCTACGACATTGTGCTGGTGGCGGCCCACCAGTTGTCGACCTAACCGCGGACGGCGCGGACCAATCGGTTCAACGGCTAGTCTTCCAACGTGCTGGTGTCCCCCAGCGGTTGGCCCAGTGCCTGCGCCTTGAGCAGGCGGCGCATGATTTTGCCGCTGCGGGTCTTGGGCAAGGATGCCGTGAAGTGGATTTCCTGGGGCACAGCTATCGGGCCCACTTCCGCGCGGACATGCCGTTTGAGCCGGTCTGCCAGGTCATCGGCAGGCTCAATCCCGTCGTTGAGAATGCAATGGGCACTGATGCGGTTGCCGCGCAATTCGTCCGGCAATCCAATGACCGCCGCCTCCGCGACGACTTCGTGACTGACCAGTGCGCTTTCAATTTCGGCGGTGCCCAAACGGTAACCGCTCACCTTGATCACATCGTCCATGCGGCCAATCACCCAGATGTAGCCATCCGGATCGCGGCGGGCACTGTCACCCGGAAAATACCAGCCCTGCTCGCTGAACTCCGACCAGTATTGCTCTACATATCGATCCGGATCACCCCATACCGTGCGCAGCATGCCGGGCCACGGATGCTTGATGACCAAGGAACCTTCCTCGTTGTCGGCACACGGATTTCCGTCCTCGTCGACGACATCCGCGAGCACCCCGATGAACGGCAGCGTGGCGCTGCCGGGCTTGAGTGGCACGGCCGGCGTGGGCGTAATCATGAAGCCGCCGGTCTCCGTCTGCCACCAAGTGTCGATCACAGGGCAGTTGCCCTTGCCGATGACGCGGTGATACCAGCGCCAAGCCTCCGGATTGATGGGTTCGCCCACCGTGCCCAGCAGCCTGAGCGTGTCCAGTCTGTGTCTAAGGGGCCACTCATCGCCGAAGCGCATCAGGCCCCGAATGGCGGTCGGCGCAGTGTATAGGATCGACACGCTGTACCGGTCCACGATTTCCCACCAACGATCCGGTTCGGGGTATCCTGGCGCGCCTTCGTAGACAACGCTGGTGGCACCCAGAATCAGGGGACCGTACACGATGTAGCTGTGACCGGTGATCCAGCCGGGGTCTGCCGCACACCACCAGACATCGTCGTCGCCCAGGTCGAAGGCATAGCTGAGGGTGGTCGCGATCTGGACCTGGTAGCCCCCGTGGGTGTGGAGCACGCCCTTGGGACGGCCGGTCGTGCCGGACGTGTAAAGAATGAACAGCGGGTCTTCGGCCGCCATCACTTCGGTCGGACAGTCCTCGGAGGCCACCGGCGATGCCATCAGGTCGTGCCACCAGTGGTCCCGGCCCGCCTCCATGCCAACGTTCTGCCTGGTACGCCGGCACACCACCACCGACTGCACGATTGGGCATCGTTGCATTGCTGCGTCGGCGATGTCCTTCAGATCCACGGTCTTCCCTCGCAACCATGCCCCGTCGCAGGTGATCAGAACCTTGCTTTGGCAATCCTCGATGCGGCTGGCCAACGCTTGTTCACTGAACCCGCCGTACACCACGGAGTGGACGGCACCCAGCTTGGTGGTCGCCAGCATGGCGATGATCAGTTCCATCACCCGGCCCATGTAGATGGTGACCGTATCCCCCTTGGCCACCCCCAGACTCTTGAGTACGTTGGCGAACCGGTTGACGTCCGCCGCCAGTTCGGCGAACGTCCAGGTTTGGGTCTCGCCCTGTTCGGACTCCCAGATGAAGGCAACCTTGTCGCGGCGCTCGCCGGCTACATGGCGATCCAGCGCATTCAGGCAAATGTTGGTCCGGCCATCCGCAAACCACTTGTAGAACGGGGCTTCGGAGGCGTCCAGGGTCTGCGAAAAAGGTTCGAACCAGTCCAGGAGTTCCGTGGCCCGGTCGCGCCAGAAACCCACGGGGTCCCGCAGCGCGGCACTCCGTTGTTCCAGGTAGTCCGGATGGGCCAGCCCGGCCACCAATGCAGGTGCCGGATGATGAACTTCGGATGTGTCGGTGGTGAAATCCTGTTCGGTCATTGTCTCCTCCGCGCTTGGGGCGATTCTGGGCCGGCGGACTTGCGCCGGCCGTTGGCAATGTATGGAGCTGGCAGGACCGGCCGGATCTTCAGTCCCGGCCCTCCAGCGAAGCCTTGACGATTTCGGCCAGTTGTTCGGCATGGTCCGCGACCGGAAGGCCCATGCTGCGGAACATGTCAATCTTGTCCGCCGCCGAAGTGCCGCCCCCTCCGGAGACGATGGCGCCGGCATGCCCCATCCGCTTTCCGGGAGGTGCCGATACCCCGGCGATGAACCCGAAGACCGGCAGATTGGGATGATGGGCCTTGAGGTATTCGGCCGCGGTCTGCTCGGCGGTTCCGCCAATCTCGCCGATCATGACAACCCGCTCGGTTTCGGGATCCCCGGCAAACATCTTCAGCACATCGATGAAGTTTGTGCCCTGGATTGGATCGCCGCCGATTCCGACCACCGAACTTTGACCCACTCCCAGCTGCGACAGCGCATCGGCCACTTCGTACGTCAATGTGCCGGATCGGCTGACAATGCCGGTCGTGCCCGGACTGAACAGCTGGTTGGGCATGATGCCCATCTTGGATTTGCCGGGCGAGATCACCCCGGGGCAATTGGCACCCAGAAGACGGGACCCCTTCATGCTGACATAGGCTCGCACCTTGATCATGTCGTGTACGGGAATGTGTTCGGTTATGCAACAGATCAACCCGATGCCGGCATCGGCCGCTTCCATGATCGCATCCGCGGCAAACCGGGCCGGCACGAATATGATCGAGGCGTCAACGGTCTGTTCGGCCACAGCCTCCGCCACGGAGTTCCACACGGGCAGGCCCAATACTTCCTGGCCGCCCTTGCCCGGGGTCACCCCACCGATGACCCTGGAGCCGTATTCCAGCATCCGTTCGGCATGGAAGCTGCCCTGCCGGCCGGTAAAACCCTGCACCAGGATGCGGGTGTGGGCATCAACCAGAATACTCATGCTGCTTCCTCCCGGGCCAGTTCCACCACGCGCATGGCCGCTTCCGAAAAGCGGGAGGCAAACTCGACGTCGTAGGGCTCCAGAATACGGTGGGCCTCTGCCTCGTTGGTGCCCACCAGGCGCACGACAAAGGGAATGCGGGTCTCGATCTCGTCCATTGCCGCAGCCATGCCCTCAGCCACTTCGTCGCACCGGGTTATCCCGCCGGCGACATTGACCAACAGGGCGCGCACCCCCGGGTCCTTGACCATGATGCGGACGGCCTGGGTAACCTGCTCCACCGACGAGCCGCCTCCCAAATCCAGAAAGTTGGCGGGATCACCACCGTAGTACTTGACTGCATCCATGGTTGCCATGGCAAGTCCGGCGCCGTTGGCCAGGCAAGCCACGTTGCCTCCCAGGTACACAAAATTCAGGCCCGCGTTGAGGGCCTCGACTTCGGTCGGATGCTGGTCTTCGCTGCCCAGTTCGGCCCCGAACTCCGGTTGGCGGTACAGGGCATTGTCATCCAGGGTCATTTTGCCGTCGAGCGCCACCAGTTGATCACTGTGGTTGATGATGAGAGGATTGATCTCCAGGAGGTCCGCATCGTGCTTGATCAACGCGGCGTGCAACTTGGAGACCAATCGGTGGAACGCGGGCCAGAGGGCCACCGGCAACTCGATCTCGCGTGCCAACCGAGTGCACTGATAGCTGCGGATGCCCATGAACGGATCCGCGTAAATCCTTCGGATCTTATCGGGACTGCGGGCTGCCACCTCCTCGATCTCCATGCCGCCTTCCGAACTGGCCATTACCATAATCTGCTGACTGGCCCGGTCAATCAAGGCCGCCAGGTACAACTCCGCCTTGATGTGCGACGCCTGTTCCACCAGCACCCGTTGCACCTTGTGGCCCTTGATGTCCATCCCCAGGATGTGCGCCGCCGCATCCTCGGCCTCATCCGGGTTCCCGGCAAGCCGAATGCCCCCGGCCTTGCCCCGGCCGCCGGTCAGCACCTGGGCCTTGACCGCCACCATTGAACCGAAGTCGATGGCGATTTGCCTTGCGCCGTCAGGTGTCATGGCCACGGCACCCTGCGGCACCGGTATGCCTTCCCGTTCCAGCAGCGACTTCGTCTGGTATTCGTGCAGGTTCATGCAACAGCCCTCCTCTTGAGGACGGGATTGGCAGCGGCCGGGTCTCGTCAGTCCGAAGGAAGCCGTTTGCGACGCGTCAGTCCGAGGATCCCGGCCGCTTCGGCTACCGTCGCCGGTTCCAGGTTGAGAAACTGCAGAATGCGCACCGACCTGGCCACCAGTTGGGCATACGACTCTGCCAGAACGCCGCGCGCGTAGTAGAGGTTGTCCTCGAACCCAACCCGAATGTGGCCTCCCATTAGAGGTGCCACCGTGGTCATCTCCAACTGGTGCCGCCCCACGCCCAGAACCGACCAAACCGCATCCGGTGGCAGTTGACGATGCATGAAGAGCAGGTTGTCAATGGTAGCCGGAATTCCCCACCGGATGCCCATGCACAACTGGTACCAGGGCGGTGCGGCCACCAGTCCTTCGCGCACCAAGACATTGGCCTGGTCGATGTGGCCCACATCGAACACTTCCAACTCGGGCTTGATGTCGGCTTCCAGTGTGCGCCGGGCCGCCTCCCGCGCCCAATCCAGAGTGTTGAGGAACGGTCTCTCACCCAGATTGAACGTCCCTGCGTCAAGGGAACAGATGTCCGGGCACAGCCCCAGCACTTCCAGACGGTGCGCCGTGTCCTGCCTCGCCAGGTTGTAGCCGCTTGTGGTGAGATTCACAAGCACCGGGCAGGCCGCCCGGATGCGATCCACGGTTTCACGGAACAGGTCAAGAGCGGATGTTGCCTTCCCCGTGTCGGGTTCGCGGACGTGGACATGTACGATGGCGGCCCCGGCGGCGTGTGCCTCAATCGCGCTGTTTGCAATTTCCTTGGGAGAGTAGGGAACTGCCGGATTCATCTCCTTGGTTGGCTGCGAACCGACCAAGGCAGCGGAAATGATGACCGGTGTCATGGCACTGAATTGCCGTGCCGGCTCGGGATGGGCGTGGCCGCGGTCACTGGGCGAGCACTCGACTGTGCCGTGGGTCAGGCGGTCTTGTCTTGAATCTTCTTCCAGCTGTCGCGCAACGGAATGGTACGCAACAACACGGGCCTGTCCGGCGCGGCCGAGTCCGCCTTGAAGTATCCAACGCGCTCCAGTTGAATGGTGTCGGCACGGGCATCCTCGAGTGCTCCCGGTTCCAACTTGGCGCCCGTCACGATCCGACGGGAATCCGGATTGAAATGGTCCATCACCTCGTCCGGGGAGGCCTGCCCGGCGTTGGGGTCCGCAAACAGGTGTTCCAATAGATGGACTTCCGCCGGAACGGCCGTGCACGAGTCCACCCAGTGGATGGTGCCCCGCACCTTGCGCCCGTCCGGAGCGGTGCCGCCGCGCGAAGCGGGATCATGGGTACAGTGGATTTCGACGACACGTCCATCGCTGTCGCGCACGACGCCGGTGCAGGTCACCAGCCAGGCATAGCGCAACCGGACTTCGCGGCCGACGGCAAGACGGTGGAAACGGCGCGGCGGATCGTCCATGTAGTCCGCGCGCTCGACCCACACCTCCCGGCTGAAGGACACCTTCCTGGTGCCCTGTGAAGGATCTTCGGGGTTGTTCACCGCCTCCAGCAGGTCTGTTTCCCCTTCCGGATAGGTCGTTACCACCAGCTTTACAGGGTCCAGAACCCCCATGCGGCGGCGTGCCGTCCGGTTCAACTCTTCCCTGATGCAGTACTCGAACTTCTGGATTTCGACCATCGTGTTGGCTCTGGCCACACCGACCTGTCGGCACAGGTTGCGAATGGCGGCCGGCGGCACACCCCGTCTCCGTAGTCCCGCCAGCGTACCCAGGCGAGGATCGTCCCAGCCGTCCAGGAGGCCCTTCGCCATGATGCGGCGCAGGACTCGTTTATGCAGTACCGTGTGGGTAAGTTCCAACCGGGCGAATTCCAGCTGAACCGGCTTGTACACTCCCAAGCGGTCCAGGAACCACTGATACAACGGGTTGTGGTCGGCAAACTCGAGGGTGCAAATGGAGTGCGTGACCCGTTCGATGGAATCACTCTGGCCGTGGGCCCAGTCGTACATCGGGTAAATGCACCACTGGTCGCCGGTCTGGTGGTGGCTGGCATGGGCAATGCGATACAGAACCGGGTCCCGCAAATTGATATTGGGGGAAGCCATGTCGATGCGGGCCCTCAACACCTTGCTACCGTCGGGATGCAGGCCGTCCTTCATTTCCCGCAGCAACCTTAGGCTTTCCTCCGGCGAACGGTCGCGGAACGGGCTGTTGCGACCCGGTGCGGTCAGTGTGCCGCGCATCTCCCGTATCTGGTCGGCACTCAAATCGTCGACGTAGGCGTCGCCGCGGCGGACCAGTTCCTCGGCCCACTCATACAGTTGCTCGAAATAACCGGAGGCAAACTTGACGTCGCCGTCCCACTGCACACCCAGCCAGCTAATATCCGCCTGCATCGATTCGACGAATTCAGGGGTCTCGGTGAGTGGGTTGGTGTCGTCGAACCGCAGGTTGAAGCATCCGTTGTTTTCCCGCGCCAAGTCGCTGTTCAGGAATATCGACTTGGCATGCCCGATGTGGAGGAACCCGTTGGGTTCGGGCGGAAACCGGGTCGTGACCGGACCGTCGAGGTTGCCGCCGTCCAGGTCGCCCCGGATGCGCTGGCGAATGAAGTCTTCCGAGCGTTCAACGACCCCGGCTTCGTGCGGCATACCTTGATTCCTTGGCGGCGGCAGTCGAGATTGACCCCGGCTTAGGGCGCGGATTCTAGCAAATGGACCGCGATCGAGGTCCCGCTCGGAGGAAGAACCATTCAATGGCTGTGGCGGTAATGGGAGGCCAATGCGTCCCGCCCAAAGTCGTTGGCGGGATCCCGCCAAACGGAGTGGATATGGTTGGCGTCGTTCTGGTAGTTGTCGAATTCAATGAGAAAACCAGGCGCCTGAATGCGGTAGTAGTGGGGTTCCCGGCGGCGCGCGCTGCCGGACCAGGCAAAATGCAAGGGGGTGCCTGAGAGGTCGCCAATCCGGGCTTGTTCCGCTTCGGCCACATCGTCCGCCAAACAGCTCAGGTAATGTCCAACCAAGGCTTGCAGACTGGAGGCCTGGTCCGGATTAAGGCTGGCAAGGCTTACGCCGGCTCCGTGGCGTCGGATCAACAACCGGTCGACATCCTCAGGGCCTGCCCCGGTCGCCCGCATCCAGCCGTCGGCGTCGAAAGATGGCGGCAGTTCATAGGCCACCCGGGACACGCTCCCCAAGAGGATGTCCTGCGGTGCGTAGGCCGAAAGCAGCGCGGTCCGGCGCTGCGACCCGTCCAGCGCCTCGAACAGGGCGCGGGCACAGTCCTCAAGATCGTGCAATGGTCGCAGACTTGCGCCGCTGCGCAGCGCGCTTTCAGCGGGGTTGGAACCCAGGAACAAGGGATACGGGGAGAGCAGGCGTCCGTTCGCCACGGTAAAGTGCAGGGACACATGATGCCCTTCGAACCGCCAACTCCACGGTTCGACCGCATGGGGCCGTCCAAAGAGGGACAGGCAGTAGTTCTGGGGATCCCGCCCCGGAAGGGGTCGGGTAAATCCCTCCTTGCCGTCCAGGATTGCTTCCATGGCCATGATCAACTGGACTGTGTTGTACCCGGTCGGACTGAGCGCATCATGCAGCAATTGCATCACGAGCTGGTGCTGCGGCCGGGTCATGTCCCTGAGCGCCAGGCCTTGCCTGACAATCGGTGTGTAGTTCCAGAAGGTTCGCTCCTGCTCGTCCGCAAAATCGAGGCACAGGCAGGCCCGTTGCCCCTCGTCCAGTGCGTCCAGCAGCATGGAGAGCCGGTGCCCCATGCGTTCGGCCGCGTCGCGCGCAACCTGGAGGCGGGCAGCGTCATCCATGATCAAGTCCAAGTGCTTGGCAAAAAATTGAAGCCGCGTACGCGGCTTCAAGCGGGCGGCTGGGCGGCCAAGACTGGGGGACAGGGATTTGAACCCCGACTACATGATCCAGAGTCATGTGTTCTGCCGATTAAACTATCCCCCACCACAGGTCCGGTAACCGACCTTGGGAATCCATTATAAGCGACGGTCCGCTGAAAATGGTTGCGCCGGCCGCGGTGGCGCGGATCGGATAGTCCCCTCACCGGTCCCGGGCAACAGGGCGGGGCATGCCGGCGTGCCGGCCACGCCGGCGGCAGTTAAGTTCCGGTGGAGTCGCCGGCTGCAGCAAGCACCTGAGCCGCGTGCCGCAGGCGGGTCACAACGTTGTCCTGCCCCAGTGCCTCGGCAATCGGAAACAGGGGCAGAGATGCCTTGGCACCCGACAGGGCTGCACGCATGCAGCCGAAGTACAGCCCCGGTTTGGTGTCGGTACGGGCCGCTGCGTCGCGGATTGCGGTTTCCAGGGAGGCGGCATCGAACACCGGCATGGCGGCAACTGTGTCTGCCGCGCCCTTCAGCAGTGCAACACTGGTGGCCCTATCCTGTTTGCGGGCCAGCAGCATGTCCGAATCCGGATAGTCCAGCCCGGCCGGATCGGCAAACAGCCACCCAAGCCAGGCCGGCGCTTCCGACAGCGTGCGAATCCGGTCGACCAATTCCCCGATCACAATGGGCAGGCCGGGCATGGCGGAGAGTTGGGACGGGGTGCGCCCAAACGACTTGGCAAGATATGGTTGCAGCATTGCCAGCACAGCTTCCCGATCCATGTTGCGCAGATACAGGCCGTTCATCCAGGCAAGCTTGTCGTACGGCATCGTTGCCGGAGCCGCGGAAATGCTGCGCACATCGAACCGTCGGACCAGTTCGTCCCGGGCAAAGACTTCCTCGGACGCATCGGCGGTCCAACCCAACAGGGCCAGGAAGTTGAACATTGCATCGGGGAGATAGCCGGCATCCCGGAATTCGTCAACGTTCACGGGCATGACGGCCCCGTCAACGAGAGGCGGGCGGCGCTTGCTCATTTTGCCGGCACCGTTGGGGTTGAGGATGACCGGCAGGTGCACAAAGGCCGGCACGTCCCACCCAAACGCCTGGTACAGCAGCCAATGGTAGGGTGCGGTGGGCAGCCACTCCTGTCCGCGCAGCACATCGGTGATGTCCATCAGGTGGTCATCCACGACCACAGCCAAGTGGTAGACGGCCATGCCGTCGCTCTTCAGGAGCACGGGGTCGTGCAGGGTAGCCGCGTCGACCGAGATGCGGCCCCGGATCAAATCGTCGACTTGGACGGATCCGGAATCGGGCACGGCAAGGCGAATCGTGTGTTCGAGGCCGCGGTCCGCCATGGCCTGGGCCTGCCGTTTGGACAAGCGGCGACAATGGCCGTCATAGCCAGAAGGCCGGCCTGCACTTTGTTGTCGGCGGCGCAAATCCGCCAGCCGCGCAGGTGAGCAGAAACACCGGTAGGCGTGACCGGCTCCAATCAGATGCTCGGCATGGTCGCGGTAAATCGCACCGCGCTCGCTTTGGACATAGGGGCCATGGTCGCCGCCGACTTCCGGGCCTTCATCCCACTCAAGTCCCAGCCACTTCAGCGCCGCAGTGATCGACTCAACACTTGCCGGATCGAAGCGCTTGCTGTCCGTGTCCTCAATGCGCAGGATGAAGGTGCCTTGGTTGTGCCGTGCCCAAAGCCATGTGAACAGCGCGGTGCGCAACCCGCCCAAATGCAACTGGCCCGTGGGGCTGGGTGCAAACCGCGTGCGGACACTTCGGGTTTCCTGGGCAAGCCGTGCGGTCGGTGTGGTGATGTCATCCCTCCTTGGGGGACTCGGATTCGGTGCTGATGCGGTTGATCACATCCGCCATGGCCTGGGCGGTGGCATCGATGAACGGGACTCCTTCGGGCGTGACGCTGTTGCGGTCCAGATAGCCACCGCGCCCGGTATGTTTCATGGCGCCCATGCCAATCCTGGTTGTCCGTCCGGCAGCGGTTAGCCGCCGCCAAAGGGACAGCCGCGGAATCAGCCATCGACTGGGCGAGAACAACAGACAAAACCGATAGGCTTGATCCGTGGTACCGATGAATTCCCAGACGTGGTTGGCGCGATCGATGCCCGAGGCGGTGAAGAAGCAGGCCAGCATGAGGACGTAAACCGGCAATCGATACTCTTCCCACAGATATTGGACCGCGCCAGCGGCGATTTGGCCGGCCCCGCTGTAGGAGACGATCACCAAGGGCTTGGGCTGGTTGAGGTCATAGCCATACTGTTGCAGATGATCGGTGATAACGTGGGCACAGCCGCGGTTGTATACCATGGCGTACCGGCTATCGGCGGAAATCAGGATGTGCAGGATGTTGCGCAGGTTGATAAGGTACCCGAGGACTGAGTTGTGCAGCCGTTTCTTCAGCTTGTGGCGCAAGGCCCACCGCCACATCGGACTGAGTCTGCGGTGGGATACCAGCGGCAGGTTGTTGATCGAGTACGCGAAGACATCGTCCAGCAGGACGGCTCCGCCGCACAGTTCCGCCAGCCGGTGCAGGATGCCCTGTTCCCGGCGGCTCATGGTCAGGGCCGAAACCCGGCCCACGCCGGACAGGAACAGCACGAAGGCGTCGCCATCAGGATTGGGTTGCCTAACCTTATCGTCCGGTGGGATGCGATTGCGATGGATGTTGATCCTGCAGCCGGCGCGTATGTAGGGTCCCAGTGTCAGGATTGGGTAAATGGCGAATCCCAGGAACACCGCCAGCACGCCCCCCCAAATCCAAAAGGCTGCGTCCAAGCGGACATCGACAATGCCGGGCATGGCATCCCCCTATCCACTGCTGTGGGCGAAGCGAGGATCCACGGCAGGCATTACGGAATCTCCGGCGTCGGAAGCGGCTGCCTTGGGAATGAGGCGCTGAACCAGAAAAAACACCGCGAATGCCAAGGCACATGTCAAGATGTTCTGCCAGACATCAAGCCCGTACCCGACACCGAGCACGCGCCAAAGCAAACCGGCAGTCCAGATGTTGAGCAGTACCCCGAACGTACGTCCCAGATAGGGCAGAAGCCGATAAATGATCAGGATCCTGGGCAGGCCTGCCATGCCGAACAGGGACAGAAACCGGGAAAACTCGACGCGGATCCCGTAGGCCTGCGTTAGCAATGCGTACACGGCGATACTGGCCCCCAGATAGGCGGCGGCGGTCAACGCCCCCGCCGTCAATTGGAACCGAAACAGGCGCCAACCGGTGAGGGTCCGCATGAACTGCTCCGCACCCCGCACCAACAACTCGACCAACACCACGACAGCCAGCATCAGGAGGACATGTTCCAAGGGTGGCACCATGCCGTCAACTTCCGCCCACGAGTTGCGCCAGAGGAAGAAGGGACTGAACAACTCAAACATGAATCAGATGTCCGAAGTATGCGGCCGTACCGGAGACCGCCGAGCTGTAGCAGCCCTCGGTCACCGCCTCCTGCAACTCGCTTGATGACTCGATACAAACCTGCATCGGATCCGGCATTTTACTTGATTGCTGGTTTCTTCGCCTGCCTCACCACACTGTGGCCCGCACTGATGGGGGTTTCCTGGCTAATGGTGTCGCTGCAGGTCATTGGCTTGACCGCTGTGTCTGCGACCGCGATTCTTTCCGGCGGGGTCGGCCAGCAGGCAGCAGTGACTGTTTTGTGGCTGGCAGTACAGGCCATAACCATCAGGGCTGCGGCCTGGATCGGGCCTGCGGCGGTCCTCAACGCGGTCCCCGGCGGCTTTGACCTGCGCGGGCTTTGGCTCCAACGGTTCCATGCCGGCCTCGAGCCGAATTTCGGCTTCGGACCCGATGGCGAGGCGGTGGGCCTGCTGCTCAACTCGCTGCTCCTCACCCTTGGCAGCTTGTTGACCGGAGGTCTGACGGGTTCCTTCGTGATGGTTGAGCAAGCCAACCGGGCTGCCTTGGCGTGGGCGGTCTTCAGCGCGGACGTTGCCGGACCGCAAGCCGGCACCGTGCTTTCCTTGGCCGTTGCCAACCTGCGTTCCGGTCCCGCCCTTCTCCTGTTGGGTTCAATGATGGCGCATCCGGTGTTGGCCCGAGTTGTATGGAAGCGCGGCCGTCAGCCTGCGGAGGACTTGCCCGTACGCAAGCCGTTGCTGGGGGCAAGTGGTTTGGCCATGGTCGGTGGGTTGATTCTGTGGTTGTTGACGGGAACATGAAGCCGTCCCCCAATCACAACCCCGATGGTTGTTTGTTGCCGCATTCGAAACGGATGTCGGACCTAAATCGCTATGATGGGCTGTAGGAGCTGTCGCGGGTGCAACCGGTCTGGTCCGTGTCCATGGTAGACAGCTTGCTGGATTCGAACACGCACTTGGCCAGCGGATGAAATTGAAATCTATTCTGCTCCAAGGATTCAAGACCTTCGGACGCAAGACGGAAATCCGGCTGTCGACCGGGATCACGGTGCTGGTCGGCCCCAACGGCAGCGGCAAGAGCAACGTCGTGGACGGGCTGGCCTGGGTGCTGGGGGAACAGGCCCCCACAGCCCTGCGCATCAAGCGTGCAGCGGATCTGATCCACCGTTCCCTCAACGGCACACCGGCTCGCAATCTGGCGGAAGTGGAAATCCGGGTTGACGAGGCGACCGACATTCTGCCGACCGACGCCTCGGAACTCACGGTTCGACGTACGGGATACCGGGATGGCGACAGTGAATACCAGCTGAACGGACAAAGGGTCCTGTTGCGGCAGATCCGGGAACTGCTGGCACCCTATGGATTGTCGCAGCGCACCTTCAGCCTGATTAGGCAGGGCCATGCGGATGCACTGCTCGACGCGGATCCATTGCGCAGGCGCCAGGCCATCGAGGAAGCCGCCGGCGTCTACGGCATCAAGCTGCGCAAGCAAGCGTCCGAACGCAGGCTGGCGAGTGTTCGGGCACGCCTCGCCCCGGTGCGCAGGGAAGCGAGGGATCTCGAAGTTTCGATCGAACACCTGGCCCGTCAGGCGCGCACCGTAACCCGACGCAACGCGTTGGCGGAACAGATGTCGGTCAGCCTCGACGACTGGTACTGCGCGATGGTCATGCAGCGGGATCGGAAAGTCGAAACCCTGAGCCAGGCAGTCGATGGGAACCAACAACGGTTGCAGTCCCTGGAGGCGCAACTGGAAGACAACCACCAACGATCCAGACAGCTGCAGGATGACCATCGGAGCGCGGCCGCGGAACTTGCACGCCAGCAAAGGCAGGTGCAGGAAGCACAGGCCGCGCAGGCCGAGGTCCTGAAGCTTGACGCAATTCTCAGGGAACGCCTGGCCCAACTGAAAGGGTTGCGTCAGGATCGCGAACGTCGACAAAAGGAACTCGTCGACGAGGTGGCCATGGCCGGGTTGGAAACGCGACGCGCGGAAACGGAACTGGCCGAACTGAGGACAGTCCAAACCCGGCAGGAAGAAGAAGCCAAGGCATTGCAGACGGTATACGACCATCATCGGGCAACCCAACAGAACTTGCACCGGGAACTGGAAACGGCACACCGGACCCTTGGGGATCTGGACCGTACGGCGCGCCGCCATGCCGAACGGCACCTGAAAGCGGACCTTGACCGGCAGCGACTGGAGGATCGACTGGAGGCCAATCGGAAAGCTTTGGAGGAGGTGGGGGCAGCGGAGAAGGCAGCTACCGAGGCTCTGGCCGGCGAACGCACACAGGGCGATGCAGTCGAGATGGAACTGATAGAGTTGCGGGAGCGGCTTGAACGGGCGGAATTCAACGAGTTGGACCTCCGCAACACGTCCGAGGCGGCATTGGCGCTCCAACAGGACTTGGAGCGCCGGCAGATTGAAGCCCGGGTCCGCCAACAACTGCGCGCCGAGTACCTGGACGCACGCATTGGGGATTTCAACCTGTCACAGACACAGGCCGATTCCCTCGACACCATAGGCCTGCTTGGCGCCCTTCTGGATGTGCAACCCGCATGGAGAGCAGCCGTAGCCGCATGTCTGGGGTCCTGGGCACAATGTCTCGTGGTACGGCACTGGAACGGCGCCTTGCAGCTTTTGCCACCCAACACTGATGGTCACCGCGGTGTCATGGTCGCGGCAATCGACCGCGTGCCGGCGTCCTGGCCGGTACCGAACAGGCGCGAGGGAGCCGGCGTGGCAAGCGAACTCGTGCATTGCGGCAACGAGTTGCGGCCCGTGGTGCGGGCGCTGCTTGGACACTGTTGGGTGGTTGAAAACCTCGAGACTGCCAATCGCCTGTGGAATGAACTCGAATCCGGCCAGGCATGGCAGATCGCCACCAGGGACGGATGCCTGTTCAGGGCTCCGGGTGTGGTCGGCACCCCTGCGACGGAGGAGGAAGCGGTGGATCGCCTCCTGTCCATGGTGCATGAGGACGAGGCGGATCGGAAGGCGGAGGCCCAGATCGAACTCCGGCTGTCCGAGGCGCGTGCGCGGACGGATCAGGCTCGCCGCGAGGTGGACGAGGCATCACAGCACGCAGCCGACATGCAGCATGTACTGGAAACGGCAGAAGCTGCCAAGGAACATGCCAGGCGGCGCATCCGGGACCTGACAACCCAGCTGCGCGGTCTGCAGGCTGAACAGGAAGCCACGGCACAGGAGTCGGACCAATTGCGACAGGCCGTTGACGATCTCAACCAACGGATGCGGACACATCAGGACAGCGAGCGCGAGTTGCAGGGCCGGCGGTCAGAGCTGGAGACCAGGCTGACGCGGTTGCGAACGGATGCCGATCAAGCGGATGCCCACGACACGTCTTCCAAGTTGGCTGAGGCTCGCCAGAACCTCCACGAGACCGAAATCGCCGCCCAGAAGGTTGCAGAGCAGGTGCGGCGGGCGGCGGGCGCGGAAGACGCTGCGCAGGGAGAGGCGCGTCGCGTGGTGGCAAGCCTGGAATCACTGCAAGTCCAGACGGCACAACTGGAGCAGGAGGTACGGATTCTGGCAGACCAGCAGGCGGACCGGTCCAACCTCCTGGCAAGCGAGACGACGCGCCTTGAACAACTGGGGAACGCCACCCGCATTTTCCTGGACCGGCAAAGGGAATTGGATGAGGAGCGGCAGCGCCTGAACACGGATTTGAACGCGGTGCAGACCCGCCTGGCGCGACTTGAGATGGAACTGGACATGGCCAGAACCGAACAGGCTGCGCTGCCGGCGATGTTGGCAGACGATCTGGCATTGGTGCGGGGCGAGGCGCTGCCCGAGGCGGACGAGCTCCAAGCCCGGGAGCGGTTGGCGAGATGCCGGGCTTCGGTTGCCGCCGGAACCTGGCAGCCGCAGGATGACCTTCCGCAACGGCAGGGGCTGCGACAGCGCATTCTCCGGTGCGGAACCGTCGACCAGGACATCTACCTCTCGTTCAAGCAGCAGCAGGCGCGCCTCGACCTGTTGGCCGAACAGCTGGCGGACTTGGAGGAATCGGAGAACAGGCTGCTGGCGATCGCCGAAGGCATCGACGAGGACCTCGAAACGAAGACCCTGGCCGCCTTCGATCGGATCAATCAGGGCTTCAAGGACTACTTCGGGCGGCTGTTCGGCGGTGGCCGGGCTTGGCTGGAGTTTGCCGAACCACTACCCGATGTTGTGCCCGGCGTTCACCTGTTTGTGCAGCTACCGGGTAGGCCGGTACAACCGACGTTTGCCTTGTCGGGAGGGGAAAAGGCACTGACGGCCGTAGCGCTGACGTGTGCCATTCTCAGCTTCCACCAGCCTCCGTTTTGCGTGCTGGACGAAGTGGACGCCCCCTTGGACGAAGCCAACATCGATCGCGTGGGCGAGGTCCTGCGGGAGTTGGCGGTGGTCACCCAGTTCCTGGTGATCACCCACAACCAAAAAATGTTGCAATACGCAGACGCCGTCTACGGTGTGACCCTGGCTGTGGACGGTACCAGTCAGACCCTCAGCATGCGGATGGATCGCACGGAACCCTTGACAGGAGAACCCTGACCCGGGCCAGCTCACGTTGCAGGAGCATTTTTCAGGCCCGAACCGCTGAGGATGCCCACCACGGTGGTGCCGGGTTCGAAGTCGGAGGTGTGACCGGCGTAGGCGGCACAAGTCGTCGCGCTCGTGTTTTCGACGAATATGCCGCGGCTCGCCATCTTGGCCCGTGCCTCAAGGACTTCGCGGTCGTTGACCACCTTGACGGTTCCATGGGACCGATACACCGCCTGCAGGACACTGTCGCCACGGGCCGGGTTGATGATGGAAATCCCGTCCGCGACGGAGCTGGAAGGTGCCCGTTGGGCCGGCTTGACACTCTGCGCATCGGCTTCGAAGGCTCGGGCAAGCGGGTCGAAGTTGGCAACTTGGACAACCATGAGACGGGGCAGCCGATCCGCCAAGCCCGACTCGACCAGGAGTTCAAACCCCCGCCACGCTCCCAGCAGCAGGCCACCATTGCCGACCGGACCAATCAGCCAGTCCGGCACATTGCCGTCCAGTTGTTCCCAAATTTCGAAGGCTACGGTCATCTGCCCCAGGAGGAAGCACGGATGCAAGGCGTGGGAGGCATAGCCCGTTTCCTGGTCCTGGTCGGCTGCCGCCGCTGCCCCCGCCAAGTGCCGGGGCCCCTCGACCTCGATCAACTCGGCGCCGTAGGTGGCGATTTGACTGCGTTTGGGCGCCGGCGCATCAGCTGGCACGAATATGCGGGACTGGAGTCGGGCACGGGCGGCATAGCAGGCCAGGCTGGCACCGGCGTTGCCGCTCGAATCGTCCATGACCGTTCGGAAACCGTAATGCCTGAACCAGTTGACCATCACGCTGACGCCGCGATCCTTGTAGCTGCCCGTGGGCATGTGGGAGTCCATCTTCCAAAGTACCCGATGGCCCTGCCACTCCTCTTCCAGCAACGGAGTCCAGCCTTCGCCCAGCGTGATGAATTTCTTGATCGGCAGCAACGCCGACAACCAAGGCCAGTAGCGCCAATGGCCAGGCAGTGTCCCGTCGATCAGATCCCGCGACAGGTGTGTGAGGTCCGTGAACTCCAAGGGCCCGCCGGTGGACGGGCAAGTCAACGGAAACGAATCGGCGGAGGTGTGGAAGCCGCTCGAGGGACAATGGACATACACGGCAACTTTCCCTCATGGGATACGGACTGCTAGGACATCCGCAGAGACATGCGAAACCCGGTACGGGCGGCCGCCCGTGCCTCCAGACAGACAGGTTTGCGGGGGCAGCACGGACCTTGCCGGCATGTCGCGGATTATACTTGAGCAGTCGAAGTCTCACCCGACGGCCTGTCGCAGCGATGCCGGCCGGGCACCACCACTTCCCAGAGGGAGGAGCAAACCCTGTCTCCACTGTTCGGCAAAACACGTAATGAGAACCAGGACGGACTCAACGCCAGTCTGGCCAAGACCCGCCAGGGTTGGCTGAGCAGGATCAGGACCGCTTTCCGCACCGGTACCATCGCGGACGACACCTGGGAGGAAATCGAGGAATACCTGGTAATGGGCGATGCCGGCCTTCACGTGGCGGAGGGGTTGATTGCCGACACGCGGGACGCCCTGGCGCAGGAACGGGATGTGTCTGCGGACAATGCATATCGCATCCTGCAGCGCCAGATTCAAACCAGGATGACGTCCACCGAACCGTTTGAACTGGAACGCCCGCGCCTGCTCACGGTGGCATTCGTGATTGGCATCAACGGGGCCGGCAAAACCACCACCATCGGCAAGCTGGCCAACTACTACCGCAACCAAGACAAGCGGGTGGTGGTGGCCGCCGCGGATACCTACCGAGCTGCCGCGATCGACCAGTTGAGAATCTGGTGCCAACGGGCAGGGGTGGATTTGATCGCGCAGCAGCAGGGATCGGATCCCGGGGCTGTGGTCTACGATGCCATCAGGGCGAGCCAGGAAAGTCGGAAGGCGGACATGGTCTTGGTGGACACCGCAGGCCGGCTGCACACGCGCCAAAACCTCATGCGGGAACTGCAGAAAATGCGCAAGGTGGCCAACCGACAGGTCCACGGTGCACCCCACGAAGTCCTTCTGGTGCTGGATGCCACCGCTGGTCAGAACGCGTTGGAGCAGGCTCGCCAGTTTACGGCCGCGGCGGGTGTCACAGGCATCGTGGTGACCAAGTTGGACGGATCCAGCAAGGGGGGCGCGATCATCGGCATCAGGGACACACTCGGCGTCCCGGTAAGGTTTGCCGGGGTGGGCGAGGGCCTCGACGATTTGTTACGATTTGATCCCGCGGCATTTGCAGCCGGCCTGTTCGAACAGGTCTGATTGCAGCCCTCACTTTCGGACACCCCTCAATGAGCCAGACCGCAGCCAGCGCCCAGGCCCTGCAGGCGCGCATCGATGTGATCAGGGGGCGGCTTTGACCTGCCCGGCAAGCAGGCACGCATCGACGAACTGGAACACGAAGCCGCGCTGCCGGGATTCTGGAACAACCAGGCCAAGGCAAGGGTCAAGTCGCGGGAACTGGACAGCCTGCGCAAGACGGTCGAAGGTTGGGACAGCTTGCGCCAACAGGTGACCGAAGTGATCGAACTGGCCGAGTTGGCCGAGGGCGATCCCGAGTTGCTGGCGGATCTTGACGAGGAACTGGCCGACGCCGGCGACGCCTTTGAACACCAGGAGTTCCTGCTCTCGCTGGGAGGCCAATACGATGCCGGTGATGCCCTGGTCTCCATCCACGCCGGCGCAGGCGGCACGGAAGCCCAGGATTGGGCCGACATGCTGATGCGCATGTATCTGCGCTGGTGCGACCGCCGCGCCTTCAACCACGCGATTGTGGACAGGACGGACGGGGAAGCGGCCGGGGTCAAGAGTGTGACCCTGGAAGTCAAAGGCGATTATGCCTACGGCTACCTGCAAGCCGAGCGCGGCACCCACCGGCTCGTGCGCATCAGTCCGTTCGACGCCGGGAACCGAAGGCACACCAGCTTTGCCAAAGTGGAAGTCATCCCATCCCTCGACACCGACATCGAGATTGACATCAAACCGGCCGACCTTCTCATCGACACGTTCCGCAGCAGCGGTGCCGGCGGCCAGCACATGCAGAAGAACGACACAGCCTGTCGCATCACGCACAAACCCACCGGCATCGTCGTGTCCTGCCAGAACGAAAGGAGCCTGACCCAAAACAAGGAACAGGCACTCAAGGTGCTGCGGGGCAAACTGCATGCCATGGAGCAGGAGAAGATCGATCGGGAAAGGGCCAGGCTCAAGGGCGAAAACATCCAAGCCGATTTCGGCACCCAGATTCGCAACTATGTCCTTCATCCATACAACCTAGTCAAGGACCTCCGCACACAGGTGGAGACCGGCAACACCGGAGCGGTGCTCGACGGGGATTTGGACAGGTTCATGGAAGAGTGGCTCAAGCACCAGATAGGGCTATAATCCGCGTTCCGGCGGAGGCCTTCGATGCTGTCCGGCGGAAGTCGCGGAGAGGTCGCATAGTCTGGTTGAGTGCGCGCGTCTCGAAAACGCGTAGGGTCCTGCCCTCGAGGGTTCAAATCCCTCCCTCTCCGCTCCTCCTGGCCACTTGGACGAGACGCGCGGCATCTGTTTTCCTGTGCCGATGCCGGCCGTGATCATGTGGAAGTACCGGGCGAACCTGTTGCGCGACCCTGATGTCAGAGAGGAACTCCTCCGCTTCCTGCGCTTCGCGCTCGTTGGCGGCTTGGGCACGATCACCGATGTGGGGGTTCTGAATCTCCTTCACAAGGCGGCGGGCTTTCCACTGTTCTGGGCGAATGCCGTCGGGTTTTACTGTGCGGTGGCCCAGAACTTCATGCTGCACCGGAGATTTACCTTCCCCAACCAGGAGCGGGATACCGCCGGCCGCCAGTTGGGTCTGTTCACCGCCATCAGCATGATTGGCCTGGGGTTGAGCCAACTGGTCCTGCTCGGCCTTCACCGATTGACCCTGGACTACTGGGTTGCTCTGCTGGGGGATCCGGGTACGGGTTACGACATCAGCTACAACGCCGCCAAGCTGACCAGCATTGCCGTGGTGTTGATTTGGAACTTCACCGGCAATCGGCTGTGGACCTTTGCCACACCCGCCGCAGCCAGGGACGGTGCGCCCCGTGCACATCCTGATTGACTACACTCCGGCCGTGCGTCAGCAGGCCGGAATTGGCCGCCTCACGCGCGGCTTGGTCGAACACTTGCCATGGGCCGAACCAGAGCATCGCATATGGCTTTGGTCCAACGGTCGTCCGCATCCGGATCTGCGGCACGTCCACGGCAACCCAATCTGGTACTCGCCCTTGAGGGAACGGGACATGGTGCGGTTGTGGCACCGCGCCGGAAGTCCATGGCCCCGGGTCGAGTGGTGCACGCCGGTCAAACCCCACATTTTTCACGCCACGGACTTTGTGCTGCCGCCTTCCGGCGCCCCGTGCCAAATCCTGACCGTTCACGATCTGTCGTTTCGAAGATTCCCGGACACCTTGCCGAGTTCCCTGACCCGATACCTGCATCAGGTGGTTCCGTGCAGCGTGCGGAGAGCCAATCACCTGATCGCCGACAGCCACAGTACGGCTCGCGACCTTCAGGAATTCTGGTCGGTGTCCGCGCACCGGATTTCGGTGGTGCCCGGCGCCGTGGACAACTCCTTGTTCCGGCCCGTCAAGGAGCGCAGCGTGTTGGCATCCGTGCGCCGCAAGTACGGAATAGGCACCAGGCCCTTCATTTTGGGAGTATCCACCCTCCAACCACGGAAAAATTTTGCCCGCCTCATCAAGGCCTTCCGAGCACTTGCGGACCACCATCCGGAACTGATCCTGGTCATCGGCGGAGGACGCGGTTGGCGGTCGCAGGGCATTTTCGATGCGGTGGCCGAAACCGGCCTGGAAAACAAGGTACTGTTTCCGGGGTTCGTGGCGGATTGTGACCTGCCTGCCCTGTACAGCTCCTCGGAATGTGTTGCCTATCCCTCCCTGTACGAAGGTTTTGGCCTGCCTGTACTGGAAGCGATGGCCTGTGGCGCACCGGTATTGACCGGTCTCAACTCCAGTCTGGCGGAGGCCGGCGGAGCCGGCGCCTTGTACGTGGACGAACATGATGAACACGCCATTGCAGCCGGGCTGAAACGTCTGCTGGAAGACAGTGCGCTGCGCCAGGAACTCCGGCGCAACGGCTTCAGACACGCGGCCTGCTTCACGTTCGAGCGAAGCGCCCGCAAGCTGTGGCAGGCCTATCGCCGTGCCTGGGCCCAGGTCCGGACATAGGTCACCGAACCGCGTTTGCCTGCCTCGCCTGAAGGTTCAATGGCCAAGGTTCAGGGGATGGCGCCCAGGTACTTGACATGGCCGTCCGCTTGTTGATTCCTGCTGCGGGGCTCCTGGTGGCCTGGGGTTACCTTTCCGTCTGGGTACCTCACCCGGTGGCGGGCCTCAAGGTGCTTGGCGTAGACCTGCTGACCTTCTGCAAGCTGTTCACCGGAGCGCAAATACCGTGGCCCTGGCAAAATCCCGTTTTCTTTGTCCTGCCGCTGGCGACAGCCAGCCTGACCCTCAGCCAATTAGGCTGGTTCGCGGACGTGCCCGGCCGATGGCACCGCGCCGTCGTCTGGAGTGTCCGCCTAGGCTTGTGGATCGCGTCACTGTATGTCGCCCTGCAGATCCTGCCGTTGGACTGGAAACCTTCCAACCTTCTCTGGACATCCAATCTGCTGCAGACGGCCGGATTCGCCTTCTGCATCGGATGCGCGCTGTTGGCACCGCTCACGGCACCGCCCTTGACGGCCCTGGCCCGTTGGTGGCTTCCCCCTGCGGCACTGGCCGCCGCCACGGCCCATGCCGCGTTCCTGGTGGCCTACCTGCCTGAATTCACAAGATTGTACCGACAACCCTTGGAGCCCGGCCCGGGTTTTTACGGGATGGCGCTTGGGTTGGCAGTGCTAATCATTGCAGTGATTGCCAGCCGTCCGCGGACGGACGAATCTCTTGAATGGAGGAATCAACGATGAAGTTCGGAGCCATGAACAACCCGGTTGAACCCCTCGGCCCGCAAATTGGGCTGTTTGCCCACATGGGTTTCGACTTCCTTGACCTGACCGTGGAGGAACCGGCGGCGGGCCCCCACAGGGACGACTGGCCCCAACTGAAACAGATGTTGAACGACAGCGGACTTGGAGTGGTCGGTCACACGGGGCCCTACCTGCCCATCGCCAATCCCTCTCTGCGCGTGCGACAGGCAGCCTGGGACGAACTCAAGGCCAGCGTCGACATTGCTTCGTTCATGGGGGCGAAAGTGTGCACCATGCACTTTCTGCGGTGGCCCAGCTTCATGCCGTTCGAGGAGGGGGTCGCCATCTACGTCGAGGGCCTGTCCGTCTTGGCTGCCCACGGCCAGGCCAAAGGGGTGCGCGTCGCGATTGAGAACAGTCCCCACAACGAACACCAACTGAAACCACTGCGTGAAATCCTGCACCGGGTTCCCAATCTCGGTTTGCTGTATGACATTGGCCACGGGAACGTTCAAACCCAAAAGCCGATGACGGAAGACTATCTATTCGATCTGCGGGATCGTTTGGTTCATGTCCACTTTAGCGACAACAACGGATCCGAGGACGGCCACCTTCCGCCCGGCGCACCACAGCGGGGAGGCCTCAGCCTTCCGCAGGAATTGCGCAAACTGCGCAACTTCAACTATGACGGGACCCTGACGCTTGAGGTGTTTGGGCAGCGGATGTGGCTGGAAGCGTCCCTAAATTATGTAAAGCAAGTTGTCGCCAACCTGCCTTGATCCGCAGTCAGCCGGCCCTCTCGTCGCGCGGTAGCATTCTCAGGTAGAGGTCGCTAATCCAACCGTGTCGCTGATCAACGGTGACGACGGCATGCCACCGGCGGCCGCCGGCGGTTACCGGCAACCCGTCGGATTCACTTGCACTCATGACCAGGGTTCCCGGGGGCAGCCATGCCATGGCCCCGCTGCTTGGGTCGGGGCGTTCCCGGAGGGCAACCTTCGCGCCTCCGGAACCCGCAATTTGCAGTGTGCGTCCTCCCGGAATGTGGGACTGGACAACATTGTCAAGCCGCGCAATACGCTGGTATTCATCGTCGGACAGCTGTGGAACGGGACACTCCGCCGCGTCCTGCAGGCCCATCGGCTCCGCCCAGGGGATGGGTTGGGCGGCGACCTCGCGCAACACTGCGGGGTCGCGCAGCACCTGTACTTCCGCCCCCCCGGCCGCGACGTGGTCGACCACAAAGCGCCGGTCGATGGACAAGGCCAGGATCGAGTCTCTGGGGCGGGTCATGCCGACCTGGACCAGCTGGACAAGCTCGCCCACCGACAAGTCGGTCGCAAGATCGTCCCTGAGCAGCGACAGTGCCAAGGGCAAAAGCTGCACGGCCCGCACCGGATCCAATTGTTCTCTAAAGGCCCACAACAAGGCCCGTTGTCGGGCGATCCGGCCGAAGTCGCTGCTGAAGCCGCGCAGACGGGCGTACAGGTAGGCCGTGTTGGCATCCATGTCGACGATGCCCGACGGAATGAACAACCACTCCATGCGATTGGTGTTGACATCCCAGACCCGTTCGTAGAACGGACAGTGCAACTCCATGCGCAGTGTGCCGATCAGCTCAAACAACGGCTCCATGCCGTGCATGTGAAACCGGACCCAGTGGTCCACCCGAATGCCCATGAGGTCGTCCAGGACATGGGCTATGTACGCGGGTCCCATGCCCGATCCCTGCAGTTCGCCCAGATAGTCCAACTGGTTGATACGCAAGGATCCATGGCCGGGCAACTGCACATGCAGGTCCCTCGGGATGGAAATGAGGACAATGTGGTCGGGTTGGACGGAAGCCAGAATTAGGGTATCGGTGCGCCAGGGTCCGGAGGTTGCGGTTCGATCCGTCCCCAAAAAAAGCACATAACCCGCCGGTTCGGCCACCGGCGCGGCCAGTGGTTTTTCGTGTCCGGCATCTGCATCGAGACGAGGCGGAACGATCGGCAGGTCCGGAAAGGGAGGCAGTCCCTGCAGGCATCCTGCACTTAGCCATGCGCCCACCACCAGGATTGCGATGCGCACCCCATGGCCGCCTCCGGCCGCGCGCGGCCCACGGAGCGCTGGCCGATTCCGGGGCGGTGCGTACGTGCAGGTCATCCGGATTGGCAGGCGGTGGTCAGCGACAGACAGGTGCCGCCGCCGCACCCACGATTGGTTCGCCCATCCGGCCCCCCGGCTCGCGGTCGAGCGCCGCACTGATGTCCGCGCGGATCACGTCCCACACCGGCAGCCACACCTGCATGCCCTGTTGCCAGCCGGTCTCCATGTGCCGGTGGGGGGAGAGCGATACGATTTCGACCTGGGACGCATCCAGGTTGTACGCCAGCCGCGCCAGCTGGATCGCGTTGAGAAGTCCGATGTCGGTGTCAACGGTGTCATTCAAAGTGGTGTACAGGGATGGAATTTGGGACACGAGCTTGCGCACCTGAAAGCGGCTGCGCAGGGCCAGCAGGACCTGTTGCTGGCGGTCGACCCGGGACAAGTCGCCTCCCTGCGCGCGGCTGCGCACGTAGGCCAGGGTCTGGGCGCCATCAAAGTGGTAGCGACCCGGTTGGAGGTTGAGGTAGATGTTCTCCGTCGGTTTGATGTCATACAAGGCGCAAGGCACGTCGATGTCAATTCCGCCCAGGCTGTCCACGAGGCGGACAAATCCCTCAAACCTGAGCTTCGCATACAGATCGATTGGAATGCCGAACTGCTCGTCGATGGCGCGGCCCAGCAGTTCGACACCGCCGCCGGGCCTCCATTGCTCGCCCCAGTAATCGAATGTGTTGATTTTGCTGGCTATTTCCGGATCGGTCGATTCGACCCACATGTCCCGCGGAATGGAGACAATAACCACCTTTGGCAACTCCTTGTCGATCACCGCGACCATGATCACGTCGGTTCGCCAAGTTGGATCGCCGGGACGTTGATCGCTGCCGAGCACGAGGATGGTTTGAATTCCCTTGCCGGTTCGCACCAAGGAGATCTGGGGTTCTTGAGGTTGCGGCACAGGACCAAGTCCGGCAGGCGTCGGCCTGGGTCCAACCGGATCTTCCCGTGCGGGAATTTCGATTTCGGGCACTTCCAGAACTGCTGCCGGCCCCCGAGCCGAATCCGGCCGACTGCCGGCCGGGTTCGGCGATTCGGTCAGGTCGGCTTCCTGGCCGGACGGTTCCCTCTGCTCAAAATACGGAATGCTGACCGAACCGGACGGCATGCCGTTGTCCGTTTCGGGTTCGGGTGGTTGGTTGGGGAGTTCTGCCTGGCCTTCGGAAGGCAGGACTACCGTGGGAATCCGGATTGCGGTCGGTGTGGCGGCCGCGGGAACCGCCTCTCCCAAACGGGGCACAGTTCCCCTGCCGGACGGCAACCACTGCGGTCGCCAGTCGGCGACACCTTCCAGCAAGCGCATGGGATTGAAGGTGGCAGCATCCAACTGTCCGGAATCCGGTGCGAAGCGCACCAAACCGAAACAGAATGCGACGGTACAAAAGACCGTCAAGGTCCGGATAAACAAAACACGCACAGGGGATGGTGGCTCCCCTGAACCCATGGTCCGCAGGGAGCCGCGTGCAACGACGTGGCCGCATGGTACTTCGGCCTTGGACAGATACTACCTGAACTTCGGACTTTCCTCTGTTTTGAGTCCCTTCCGGTTTTCCTTCAACAGCAAACGCACATCTGTCCGGGACCGGTGCCCATGGTGGGAGCAACCCTTGTCACGCACGGGCCAACAACCATCGCCGGATCAAATCGAAGCACCGGTTGCCTATCCAGATCGCCGTGAGTTCATCCGTGCCGCCAAAGGAGAACCGAGCCCGGCGTTCGCCGTGCCGATCACCCAGCAGCACCCAAGTGTGGCCTTTTCGGTTCTGGTAGACACCATGGTCGTCCCCGGTAGTTCCCAGAACCGTTAGGCGCAGGCTGTCGGGACAGGCGGCCGACAGCACCAGATCAATGGCTTCCAGTGCCTGCTCATACTCCGCTTCGGGCGCGTCTGCTTGAGGCAGGAGCGTGGCAACGCGGGACCGTACTTCTTCGCTTCGAGACCTTTCGTCAAGCACCGCGTCGCCTTCGTGCGTCCGCAGGCGCTCTGCAATGCGGCCCTGCGTGTTGAGTTCGAACGACGCGAGGGTTTGGTTGTGGGTCTCCAGCAACTCGACAATGTGTCTGGCAATGTCCAGGCCCTTGATGTCGCTGTAGATGTGATCTGCCAGACGACTCCGAACCTGTTCTTCCATTTGGTCCAGGAGGCGGTCTGCCTCGTCCGCATCCCGGCCACGGGCCGTCAATCGAACGTCGGCCTGCCCGGTGTGCGCGGCCAGCCCCACCGTCGGATTCTCACCGGCCATCAGATCCCTGATTTCATTGTCGATTGCACTTTCGCCAATCCCGATGGTCCTCAGGGTCCGCACGTGAATGACTCCTGTTCCGCCTGTCCGTTCCGAAAGCCAGGGCAATACGCTGTCGGCCATCATGCGCTTCATTTCGCGCGGAACCCCCGGCAGGGCGAAGATCGTGCAGTTCCCTCTGGTAACCCGAAAGCCTGGAGCCGTTCCGACAGGATTGGGCACCATGGTCGCGGAGGCAGGAATCAGTGCCTGCTGTTGGTTGTTCGCCGTCATCCGCGTACCCCAGTTCGAGAATCGGGCCTGCAACGCCTCTAAGGTTGCCTGGTCAAGAACCAGTTCGTCGCCCACCGCCAAGGCAATGGCATCCCGGGTGATGTCGTCTGCCGTGGGCCCCAGGCCGCCGGTTACGATGACCACATCGCTCCGCCCCATACACCGTTGCAACACTTCGGTTACCCGGCCGATGTTGTCTCCGACAGTGTTTTTGTAGTACAGGTTGATGCCGACCGCGTTCAGCTGCTGGGCAATCCAGGACGCGTTGGTGTCAACCGTCTCCCCCAACAGAATCTCGGTTCCGGTGGTGACGATTTCACCCTTGAGCCAGGCAGACGAGGTCATAACAACCAACTCCTTGACCACGCAATCGAGGTGGAGGGCGATCCAAAAAGCAAGGTAGGGTCCGAATACTCACCGGCAAAGCCCGGCCGGGGCAAATCAGCGCCTCAGCAAAAGCTCATTGCGCAACGAGCGAATTTTGCGGGCCTGGACCTCCATGTCGTTCTCGCCGAGCTCCTTGGCCATCGTATCGAGCTTCTCAAGCAACGAATCGCTGATCAAGTCGCCGTGACGTTCCATCGCCGCACGCGTTTCACCCACGGTGCGAGCCGAGATTAGGGTGAAGAGGAACCGGTCCTCCTCGGACATGGCCTCCGCTTGGATGTTGAGGGCAATGTCCCGGATTTCGAGCAGGCGGTTCACCACCTGCGGCGCCTGATTCTTCTGGGCTTGGGCCATCATGTTCATCAGGACATTGAAGAAGGGCCCGCGCAGCATGCGGCTCTGCCGGCGGAGTACTTCGGCGGGATCCTGGCTTTGCAGGGCGGCCGAAACAATGGCCACACAGGCCTGGTAGGCGTTCTGTTGCAGGGTCGCCACCTGCTGCTGGATCATCTTGATCTGGCTGTCGATTTGTTCCCGCATCCGGCCCAGACTCTCCTTGACCTGAGCATCGGTCTCCAATTCGATGAGGGTTGACAGTTCCAGCAAAAACTCGTAGTCGAACTGCTGTGGTACGGCCTGCACCAGAGCCAGGACCACGTCCTGACCGTCTCCGTCCGTCCACAGTTGGACCAGCCGTGCCGCCAACTCCTCCTTGTCCATGCCGGACTGAAGTTTTTGCAGGATGTCCTGGAGCGTGTCCTGCTGTTGCTTGATTTCCAATCCGGCTTGTGTGTTGGCGGACAGCCAGGCAATAACCTGCTGCAACGGCGAGCCCGCGTGCTGCTCGGGAGCCTCCTGCGATCCCAATTGCATGGCCAGCAGAAGGAACTCGCGATCGATCAGGGTGGGTTCCGACCGGGCGAGTTCAGCCAGGGCGGAAGTGTCGTCCGCGACACCCAGCATGCGCTGCAGCAACGACATGGCGGCCGCCCGGTGTTCCCTCATCTCACGGGTTACCCCCTGAAACTCCCACAGGGCATCATGCAGGCGGTCCAGTGCCATGAACTGGCGCGGGGCCAGCATGTAGCCCTTGCGTTCCCCCGCGGGCACCCGGGCAAGGAACGTCGATTGCAAACTGCCGATTACAGCCTGCGGCGAGCTCCCGGCTCCAGCCTGTTCCGGCACGACCACGCCCAGGAACTCCTGCTGGGGCCAATGCACCATCACGGGAAACTGGGTCATCAGCTGGTTGCCGCAACTTCCGCACTGGGCGGTGTTGAGCTGACCCGACAGGAACATGGTGAGCAGGGCCGGATTCGCCCCATAGTCCTGAATTGGGAAGACCAGCGATGTCACCCCGGCACTGCACTGCGGACAATCCAACTGGACCTGGCTCGGGGGATAGCGCAGACTCTTCAGGAACTGTTGAACCTGTTCCAGGCCGGCGGCCGCGCCTCTGGCGTCTGCCGTAGCCTCCGTTGGCTGTCCGCCCGTTTCGGATGCCGGAACATCGGCGGCGGGGGTGTCCGACGGCAACGGCACCGGTTCCGGCGGCCGTGAACCGCCGCCGGGGACAATCAGTTGTTCCGGCCCTGCAGGCTCGCTGGGTTGTCCGGGAATGATGAGTCTGTCACTCATGTAGGGTTCCTGTGCGGACTTGGAATTCCTGAACGACGGCAGGCAATTCTGAAACATGGTCGATGCAGGCGGCCGCCCCTGCCTCCAGAAACAACCCGAACTCCGATTCGGGTACGACGCTGACTGCGCCAATCCACAAGGCCTCGGATGGTTCCCGCGCGTCCCATCGTGCGTAGTTGAGTACCAGATCAAGATCGTCCCGCGTGTCGCCGGAGTACAGAATGGTCAATTCGCGGCCGCGCTGGGCCGGGAGGCGGGATCGCATGCGATCCACACACCATGACACAACAGCCGGATCGGGTTTTGTCAGTATGTCGCCACGGCACATGCAGTCAAAGTCGATGTAGTCGAGCAACGGCCCATTGTCCAGCACGGTCTGCAACTCGATCAAGGGCCGTCCGGTGGCGATGCCCATGGCATCGATGCCCAGATGCCGAAGGCTGTCCAGCAGGGACGCGGTCACCAAGGGGCGTTCGGCATGCCAGGTGCCCGGCAGGTCCGTGTCGTGGACCGGGGGGGTGTCCAGCACACTGCCGATGCGTTCGCTGCCCCAATACACAAGGTCGAACCAGTACTGCAGCAGTTCGAATTCCAGGTTTGCGCCGAACCCGCGTTGCTCCTCAGCCCAGACACGGCCCCTTCCGCGTGTCGCCGCGGCCGCCGCGCCCAGGTCCTGCCAACCGGCCAGCAGCGCAACCAGAACGACATAGGTGAGGTCCCAGTCGCTGTTCAATCCGCCGGCCAGCCTCATCGCCCGCAGATCGGATGCCCCAACCTGGCCGGACAGGTCGTTGCGGCCCATGTGTTCCGCCAACAGGTCAATGGTCTGGACAATCGCGGGATCGTAGCTCCCGGTGGTGTCCCACAGAACACCGTCGACATCAAAAATCAGACTGTCAACGCGTCGGGGAGGAATGATGTCAGTGGCCAGCACGCGGGCCATGGGGGTTCCTTGGTCCTGAGGCGATTTTGGACTTGGGCGAGCGCGCCGATTCAGGCGATTTCAAATGCCGTTCAGCCGACGCACAAGTCGCGCGGCGGGGGCGTCCGGGCATACCGTGGGCACTTCGCAAGCTGCCCCTTGCCGACCACCCCGGTTGGGAACAGGCAATCTGCTTCCACGGATCGACTTCGGTCGCAAGGCTCCGCCTGACCCCGCAACCGGGTTCCATGTGGCCCACGGCAAGAGTGCGGTTGCCCCGGGCCGAGGCGGAGCACCGTTAAGCATGTGGGATCCAAGGATAAACAATGCGTCCCCAACCAGGCACCGACGGCCGGCATTTCGCCGCAGCAAAATGTATCATACGAGCCAGGGTGCCCGGCAAACCTGTACGGGGACGTCCTTGACCGGCGTTCCTCGCCACGAATTGCCGCAGTGTGACAGCAAGAGGATTCCGGATTCCACCACGTGCTGAATCTGCAAGGCAAGACCGCTGTGGTCACCGGTGCCAGCAGCGGTTTCGGGGCGGCCACCGCTCGGGCATTGGCAACCCGGGGTGCGCGGGTGGCCATGATGGCACGCACGGCGAGCGCGCTGGAGCAACTTGCCGGGGAGATTGAGTCCGCGAGTGGGTGTGTTCTGGCGATGCCGGTGGACGTAGCCGACACGGACGCCCTCGGCGCGGCGTACGAGGAAGCTGCCGGCCGCCTGGGTCCAGTTGAAATCCTGGTGAACAATGCCGGCACCAACGTCATTCCCCGCCGTTACGCCGACACCAGCCTTGACCAGTGGCGAACGGTCCTGGCCGTAAATCTGGACGCGGCGTTTCTGTTGACCAAACTGGTCATGCCGGGCATGCGTGAACTTGGACGCGGCAGCATCGTCAACGTCGCATCCCGGGCTGCAAACTACCCCAGCCTCCTGGCCGGCGTGTCGTACAGCAGCAGCAAGTTGGGCATGGCGGCACTCAACCGCATTGCCAATGAAGAAGGAAATCCCTACGGCATCCGCGCCATCCTGGTCAACCCGGGGGTTGGTGCAACCCCGATCCTGGATCGACGTCCCGACCCCCCTCCCCAGGAGATGCGGAACCGCATGCTGCAAGCCGAGGATGTGGCGGACACAATTGTGTTTGCGGTCTCTTTGCCTTACCGGGTATGCCTGGAAAACATAGACGTCTACCCCACCGACCCGGACGTACGCTAGGCATCCGGATGACGAAGAGCCTGCCCGGTCTACCAGACCAAGGGAAATGACAGCAATGGACAGGAAATTCCACATCTGGACTGTCGGCTGCCAGATGAACACGGCCGATTCCCAGCATGTGGCGGACGCGCTCACCGATCTCGGCTACACCGCGACCCCCGACCCGGATGAAGCGGAGGTAGTCGTCCTGAACACCTGTGTGGTTCGCCAAAGCGCAGAGGACAAGGCGGAGGGCAAACTCGGCGCGCTCAAGGGCTGGAAGTCGGGACAGCCGGATCGGACCCTGGCCCTGATGGGCTGCATGGTGGGAGTCAACCCGTCACCCGCCTTGCTCGCACGGTTTCCCCATGTGGACGTGTTCATGCCCCCCAGCGAACCGCTGCCTCTGGTCAACCATTTGCTGCGGGACACGATCAATCAGGATTCGGAATCGCTGATCAGGGATCTGACCTCCGCGCGCCACACACTGCAGGACACCGATGCACCCCACAGTATCCCGGGCCGCACGGGCGGCGACAGCCTGCATCACGAAGGCGTGACCGCCTACGTACCTGTGGTGTACGGGTGCAGCCATGCCTGCACTTTCTGCATCATCCCATTCCGGCGCGGTGTCGAACGCAGCCGGTCCGTGGAGGACATTCGAAGGGAAGTGGAACTCAGGGTGCGCCAAGGCGCCCGCGAAGTTACGCTCTTGGGGCAGATCGTGGATCGGTACGGCTACGACCTGCGCGGCCCCCTGGGCCACAGCGGACAGGTTCCGGTACATGGAGGCCTGTCGAATTCCAAGGTGCCGGACCTTGCCGACCTGCTGTGTGCGATCCACGATATTCCCGACCTGTGGCGCATCCGCTTCCTGACCAGCCATCCAACCTATCTGTCGGACCGCATCCTGGACACCGTACGCGATCTGCCCAAGGTGTGCGAGCAAATCGAGGTGCCGGCCCAGGCCGGCAACAACGACGTCCTGCGAAACATGCGACGCGGCTATACGCAAGAGGAGTATCGCGACCTGATTGGTCACATCCGAACCAAACTGCCGGACTGCAGCATCCACACCGACATCATCGTAGGCTTCTGCGGGGAGACGGAAAGTCAGTTTCGGGACACGGAGGCCCTGCTGCACGATCTGGAGCCGGAAAAGGCGCACCTTGCCCGGTACAGTCCCCGGCCGGGCACGGTCAGCGACCGGCGAATGGAGGACGATGTTCCCGATTCCGTGAAGCGCGAGCGGCATGCCCGCCTGGACTCGCTGATGCGCGACATCTGCCTGCGCAAGAACCGCCGCCAGCTTGGCGATTCGGTGGAATTGCTGATTGAACGCCGCCACAAGGGCCGGTGGCTCGGGCGCACCCGCCAGAATCGGCTGGTATTCGTGGAACACGATCAGGACTTGACGGGCTGCATGGTGAACGCACGGATCAGTTGGGCGGGACCGTGGTCCATGCAGGGACGGCTGGAAACCATCCTGGACAGTCCGTCCGCCGGCTGATCGATGGGCTGCGCCTTCCGGGATCGCAGCTTCTGTCCGGTACCAAAACCGAGTTCCCCTGTGAGCGATTCCGCCCTCCCGATTCTGCTCCTGCAAATCGTCCTCGGCCTGGCGGGGTTGGTTGTGGCCGGGTACGGCCTGGTCTCCAGCGCCAGCGAGCTGGCCTCCCGCCTGGGCATGTCGCCAATCATGATTGGCTTGACGATTGTGGCCTTGGGTACCAGCCTGCCGGAATTGCTGGTGAGCATCCTCGACAACCTCAATCCCAACACCTCCGGAACGCTCGCCATCGGCAACGTGGTTGGCAGCAATATTGCCAACATCGGCCTGATTCTCGGACTGGGTTCGTTGATTGCAGCCCTCCCCATCCAACGTCGCCTGTTGACCCGGGAGTATCCCGCCATGCTTCTGGTCTCGGTGGTGTTGGTGGCGTTCTCGATCGACGGCACCGTGATGCCGTGGGAAGGAGCGATTCTGTTGGTGGGTTTGGCGATCTTCATGATGTACTCCATCGCCTTCGGTCGTACGCATCCCGAAGCCGTCGAGTCCGCGGACGACTCGGACTTCTGGCAGCGGTTTGGGCGCTGGGGAATGACGGCCGTTCTGGTGGTGCTTGGCTTTTCACTGGTAGGCATGCCGCTCAGTGCCGATGCACTGGTCAACGGAGCCGGTGGCCTGGCACGCCTGTTCGGAATCAGCGAGTTGTTCATCGGTCTGTCCATTGTGGCCATTGGCACCAGCCTGCCGGAACTGGCGACCACGCTCATCGCCATCCGCCAAGGGGAACGCGAAATCGCCGTTGGCAACCTCGTGGGCAGCAACATGCTCAATATCCTGGCCATCGTCGGCATCACGTCGGTGGTCAAACCCATGCCGGCACCGGTCTCCATGCTGGCGTTTGACTATCCGATCATGCTGCTGTCCAGCGCACTGCCGTTCCTCATAGTCTGGTGGACCGGATTCCAAGCCCGGCGTTCGGTGGGCATCCCCCTGGTCTGCCTGTACGCCGTTTTTTGCTGGAGCGTTGTCTTGAATGCCACGGGCCGTTGGCATTGGCCGCCCGCAGGCCTGCCGTTGTTCGAGGCCGTGGCCAGGCTGGCCGACGGGATCTAGCCCACAATCGATCGTCCGGGATCAGTCTCGGCCCGGAATCGAAGCCTGGCGGCACCAGTTGGAGCGGTGGCGGTCTGCGACAGCAGGCGGCAATCGGGTCTGATAGGATCGAACATGCCGGCCCGAGGGCTAACGCCCGGGCGCATCACCGTCCCATCCACTTCCGGAAATTGATCCCCCATGCAACAGATTTCCCGACAGGAAGCACTCGACTACCACGAGGGCAAGCGTCCCGGCAAGCTCAAGATTGTCCCAACCAAACCCATGTCCACCCAGCGCGATCTGGCTCTGGCCTACTCCCCCGGCGTAGGCGAACCGGTCGATGAAATCGCACGCGACCCCAGCTTGGCGTACCGCTACACAGCCAAGGGCAACCTGGTGGGGGTGATCAGCAACGGGTCCGCCATCCTGGGCCTTGGCAACCGCGGCGGCTTGGCCTCCAAACCGGTCATGGAGGGCAAGGCGGTACTGTTCAAGCGGTTCGCCGACATCGACGTGTTCGATTTGGAACTGGCCACCCAGGATGCCGATGAAGTGATCAACTTCATTGTCAATGTAGCCCCCACGTTCGGGGGCATCAATCTGGAGGACATCAAGGCCCCGGAGTGCTTCTACATCGAGGAGATTCTGCGCAAGGAACTCGACATCCCGGTGTTCCACGACGACCAGCACGGCACGGCCATCATTTCGGGGGCCGGGTTGCTCAACGCGCTGGAGGTGGTGGACAAGCAACTGGACGAAGTTTCCATCGTAATCAACGGAGCCGGTGCTTCGGGACTGGCTTGTGCCGAGTTTTTCATTGCGCTCGGAGCGCAACAGGACAACATCGTGCTCTGCGACACGCGCGGCGTCATCTACGAAGGGCGCACGGAGGGCATGAACATCTACAAGAAGCGGTTTGCCACCCGGACGAGCAAGCGGACTCTGCGCGAGGCCGTGAACGGTGCCGACGTATTCATCGGTCTGTCCGCCAAGGGGGCGATGGACGCGACGATGGTGCGGAGCATGGCGCGCGATCCGATCATTTTCGCCATGGCCAATCCCGATCCCGAAATCGACTACGACCTGGCCAAGTCGGCGCGGACAGACACTGTGATCATGGGTACCGGACGCAGCGACTACCCCAACATGGTTAACAACGTCCTGGGGTTCCCGTTCATTTTCCGGGGAGCTCTGGATGTCCATGCCAGTGCCATCAACATGGAAATGAAGATTGCCGCAGCCCGTGCCCTAGCCGATCTGACCAAGGAGGACGTTCCGGATTCGGTATTGGCGGCCTACGGCCTGACCTCGTTGGTTATGGGGCCCGAATACGTGCTGCCCAAGCCGCTCGACCCGCGCGTCCTGATGTGGGTGGCACCGGCCGTGGCCCGGGCCGCCATGGAGTCCGGGGTCGCGCGGCGCATGTTGGACATGGACGACTACCTGAACGAGTTGACCGAGCGCCTGGGAAAGACCGAACAGGTCATGCGGTTCATGCAAATCAAGGCCACCCGCGACCCAAAGCGTCTGGTGTTTGCCGAAGGTAACCACCCCTCCATTGTCCGGGCGGCCCATTCCATCGAGCAGGCCGGGATCGCCAAAGCGCTCCTGCTGGGCAACCAGGACCATGTCCGCGAGTTGTGCGACAGGCTGAAGCTGGACTTCGAACCGGAAGTGCTCAACCCGGCCGACAGCCCCCAACTGGACGAGTACATTCAGGTACTGTACGAGGCGCGGCAGCGCAAGGGCATTACCCTCACCATGGCCCACGAGATGATGTTGCAGGAAAACTACTTCGGCAGCATGACCGTAAGGACCGGCTACGCCGACGCCTTCATTTCCGGATTGACCTACAACTATCCGGACGTATTGCGTCCCGCCCTGCAGGTGGTCGGCGTCATGGAGGACCGGGAGGTGGTCAGCGGCGTCTATCTGATGATTGTGAACGATCAGCTCTATTTCTTCTCCGACGCCACGGTCAACATCAATCCGGGGGTGGAGGAGTTGGCATCCATTGCGATCAACGCGGCGGATGTGGCGGCGCGCTTTGACGTGGAGCCTCGCATTGCCATGATCAGCTATTCGAACTTCGGGAGCACCCGGGGGGTTGAATCCGACCATATGCGCGCTGCTGCCGAACTGGTCAAGGAGCGTCGGCCCGATCTCACGATCGATGGCGAGATGCAGGCCGACATTGCGGTGGAGCCGGATCTCATGGCCCAACTGTACCCGTTCAGCGAAGTGTCCGATGCCAACGTGCTCATTTTCCCGTCGTTGAGCGCCGCCAACGCGTCCTACAAGCTGGTCAACAGACTCGGCGGCGCGGACAAGATTGGACCCATTCTGGTCGGCCTGCGCCGGCCTGTGCACGTGCTGGAATCCGGGGCCGAGGTGCGCGACATCGTGAACATGGCCACGGTGGCCGTGGTCGAGTCACAGGCCCTGGATGCCGGTGACGAAGGCCTGGCATCAAGAATGTTCAATCTCTGGCCGATTTTCTAAGGACCGGTTGGACTAGCGAATTCCAATGGAGGTTTCGGCCATCCTTGCGGGGCAGGTCATACCCCAACCCGTTCCTTCAGGTCCTGCGCCTTGCAGTAGACCTCCAAGCTGTCGTCGGGAAGCTCCATGATCTCGATGGGCTCGTAGCGATCCCCGACAGCCGATCTCCAGCCAGGCGCGTACCGTGGCTCTCGCCGGTCTCGTCGAAACGCCAATACGCGGGGATGCCCAGGGCCCCGTAGCCGGCCGGCTTGTCCTGGACGTCCATATGGCCGGTGGAGCACGAGGTAACTTCCAGCGCGAAGTGAGGGGACTTGCCCTGCTCAGCGATGACGCAGGCGTTGCGCCGGGCGCAGGCCTCGGGGGCGGTGTCGGGATCGCCGAAGTGCTTGGCCAAGTGGCGAAGACGGTTCATTTCGTCGGGGTGCCGGGTCGGGAAAGGGTGCCAAGAGCAAATTGGAACGGTGACCATCACAGAATGCTCCAGAGGCGGACATGTCCGGCGGGTCTCCGGTTTGCAGACATGGACGGATTCGCAACCAGAGCCCAACACGAATCCACAGATCATGGTCCGGACACCGATCAAGGCCTGTTCGACAGGATGTCGGCCACTTCGGAGAGACACTGTTCCGTCTCGCCGGGGTTGCCAACCGAAATCCGCACCCATCCCGGCATTTGGAACCCGGACAGTTCCCTCACCAGAATGTTTCGGTCCGCCAGTTGGCTTTCCAGCCACTTGCCGGAACAGTCCGGACGAAATGCCACGAAACTGGCTTGGCTGGGCAGGACCCTGATTACACCGTCCATTCCGGACAAGGCGTTGTACAGGACCGTGCATCCTTCCTGCATCAAGAGGATGGATTCGCGGACTCCCTCCGTATCTTCCAGGGCCGCAAGCCCAGCGGCCTCGGTCATCAGGTTGACGCGGAACTCCGAAATCGGTGGACAGAACATCTGCTTGATGCGAGGCGACGACACTGCGTAGCCGAGACGCAGGCCGGCCATGCCGAATGCCTTCGAAAAACTATGCAGCGCCACCACGTTGCGGTCTGCATGCACATGCTTCCAGGCTCTCGCCTGAGCGGGATCACTGGGGAAGTGCCAATACACCTCGTCGAACACAAGCAGGACATGGTCCGGCAGATGTTCCATGAGCCAGTCCAACTCATTCTGCGTGGTGAGCGATCCGCAGGGATTGTGGGGGCTCGTCAGATACATCATCCTGGTGGCAGGCGTGACCGCATCGAGCAGGGCCTGCATGTCCAGCCTGTAGTCGTTCAGTTCAACCTGCGACATTGTTGACATAGACAGGGAAGTTCGGTCTGGGAACGATGGCTTCATCGCCCGGGTGCAGGAAGGCAACCGCCAATTGGTGCAGCACATCCACGCCCCCGTGACCAACCGAGATGTTCTCAACGGTCAATCCATTGCCAAGGTACTCGGCCAGCCGACCGTGCAGCCTGTTGGGCACTTTGGGATATCGGTTGAGGCCGGACAGGACTCCCAACACTGCATTGGCCACGGCCTTGCCGGGCGGACGCGGGTTTTCGTTGAGGTGCAGATAGGTAGGCGCGTGTTCGGACATGTGGTGACCGGTATTGGAGGTTGACCCGAGCGGAAGGGGGCAGATACAGTTCCGGAACAGCTTAGTCCACTGCCAAAATCCGTAGCCGCCTGTCGGCAGATCCTACCGCGAGGGTTGCCCCATCCGACGACCAGGCCGCGCAGGTCAGCACATTTGAGTCGACCTCAATGGCATCGAGCCAAGTCCAGTTATCGAGGTCAAACAGGCGAATGCAACCGGCCGTGAGGACCGCCGCGCATCGACGCTCAAGGTCCAACCGGCATCCCATAATGCGCTCGTCCGAGAGCTTTGCGGAACGGACCAGACGCCACCCATCTGCATCCCACACTTTGAGTTTGCCTTCGTACCCCAGTGTCCACACCTGCCCGTTGTCACCATCCGCCTTCAAGGCGCTCAGGGCGATGTCGTGGGCCGGCACGGATCCCAAGGGCTCTCCGCCTGGAAACGACCAAATGGTGAGTTCGCCCCCTAGCCCACCCGCCAAAATTTGGGTGGAATCCGCCCCAAACGCTACGCCCGTCAGATTGCCTCGACTGGCTTGGAAACCGGCTACAGGTTGCCCGTCGAAATCCCAGGCCGCAATCCGCCCCCCGTAGGAACAGATCGCGAACAGATCGGTGTCCGGAGACATGGCCAGGCCGGATACAACCTTCTTGTGATCCCGCACCCGATGATGCTCCTCCAGACCGGGCAATGATCGGATGGCGGCCGTGCAATCGCTGCTTCCGGTAACCAGGATGCTCCCGTCCAGGCTCACGCCCAATGCGTTGATGCTTTTGTCGTGTGCGTTGATGCGGGCTTCCCGGCTCCAGTTGGCGGTCTGCCAGACTGTCAAATCATTGTTCATGCCGGCGGTTACCAGGCGGGCGCCGTCGCGGGAGAATGCGGCGGCAAGGGCGTAGGGGTGTTCCAAGGTTTGCAAAAGATGCATGAAAGGCACTCCTGACGGTGGTTTCCGGTAGACTTACCCCCGGACAGGCAGAGGATACCCGTTACCCGACAGCAAGCCTCCGGAACGGATCGTGTCGGGCCCCAATTGAACCCCGGCCGACCTCCGGACATCAACCGTTCAAACCCGTCTTGGCCAGACCGTTGTCCTCCCCGAACCCCACCGCACGTCAGGCATGTTGTTAGGAAGTCTGGCCATATTGAGCCTGACAGGCTTGATCCTGTGGCGGACCAAGCCCGAAACCACCCGACTTTCCGCGTGGTTCGGCGCCGCCGTGCCGTTGGCGGTTCTGGGCTGGATTTGGCAGCGTACCGACATGGCGGATGCTCCCTACCACGAACACTGGGACTGGCTGCCTTCGCTCAACCTGAACCTGACCTTCGGGGTGGATGGGTTGTCGCTGCTGTTTACGGTGATCATCCTGGGGATTGGCGCGGCCGTCGCCCTCTACACGCCCTACTACCTGGAAGGCGATCACCGACTGGGTGCCTTTTACCTGTTCCTGTTTCTTTTTATGGCCAGCATGCTGGGGATTGTGTGGTCGGACAATGTGTTGGCGTTCTTTGTGTTCTGGGAAGGCACAACGGTCACAAGCTACCTTCTGATCGGCCACGGATTCAGTGCGACAGCCAGTCAACGCGGCGCGCGCAACGCCTTGATTGTCACCGGCGGCGGCGGCTTCGCGATGCTGGCCGGCTTCCTGCTGTTGGGCCAGGCGACGGGTAATTGGACGTTTTCGGCATGGAACGCAGCACTCCCGGCAGGCGTTGACGACACGACCACGGCGGCGCTGGTGTTGATCCTGCTCGGCGCATTTACCAAGTCCGGTCAGTTCCCCTTTCATTTCTGGTTGCCGGGCGCCATGGCGGCACCAACGCCGGCGTCCGCCTACCTGCACTCCGCCACCATGGTCAAGGCCGGCATATTCCTGACAGCCCGCATCCATCCGGCATTTGCGGATCATCCAGCCTGGCTGCCCGCGCTGGTCGGGTTTGGCGCCGTGACCTGTGCCGTCAGCGGGGTGCTGGCGCTGACCAAGACGGACCTGAAGGGGATGCTTGCCTATGCCACGCTGGCTCAGCTGGGATTGTTGTTTGTTGCCTTGGGGCAGTCCGGCAAGGCTGCCCTGGTGGCCGCGGTGGTCGGCATCCTGGCCCACGCCCTGTACAAGGGCCCCCTGTTTCTGTCCGCGGGGATGATCGAGCATGCCACGGGTACACGCGACATTCGGCGCCTCGCCGGACAGGTCCGTCCCTTGTGGACCGTGTTCATCATCGTTGGGGCCAGCGCACTTTCCCTGGCCGCCCTTCCCGTCTGGGGAGGATTCCTGTCCAAGGAATACCTACTTGACAGCCTCCTGCACCTTGCCGACTCCACATGGATCGCGTGGTTGGGCCTGGTTGGGGTCCTGATCGGCGGGACAGCCTTTGCCTGGTTGGCGATCGCCTTCGTGCACAGGATTTTCTTGCGCCGGGAACCGGACACGGCGGTGAACCGAACCCACCGACTGCATCCGCCCGCGGCCACCATGGTGGCCGGGCCAATGGCATTGGCGGTAATTGGATTCACGTTGCCCTTGACTTTGGACCGCTTGTTCCAACCCTTGGTACAGGGCGCGGTGTCGGCCATCGCCGGTGAGGTGCAGTCAGTCCACGTTCACTTGTGGGGCGGCTTCAACGCCGTGTTTCTACTCTCGTTGGCCGCGTTGGCGGCCGGCACAGGGGTGTACCTGCTGGGCGATCGCGCGCTGCGCGTTCTGCATTGGGGCGTGGACCGGGTGCCTTCCGGGGACTTGCTGCTGGAAAGGACCTTGGGACTGGCCGCGCGCGGCGCTTCGTGGATTTCCCATGGCCTGCAGGACTTGTCTCTCACCAGCCACGTTTCCATCGTTTTGGGGGCAGCCGTTTTGGTGGTGGTCCTGGGAGCCAATCGTCTGGGCTCGCTGTTCAATCCGTCGGACCTGCGGCTCGTGGCGGAGAGTCCTGTGGCGTTGTGGTTGGAGGGCACCATCCTGCTCTTGTCACTGATGGCGGCCCTGATGGTCCTTGCCTCCAACAACCGACTGGCCCCCATCATCGCCTTGAGCGTGGTCGGATTGAACGTGACCCTGTTCTTTGTCCTGTTCGCAGCCCCCGACCTTGCCTTGACACAGCTCCTGGTTGAGGTTCTGGTGTTCGTGCTGATCATCCTCATCCTCTATAAGCTGCCGGCCACGCAGCCGCCCCGACTGCCACCGGGGCACAAGATCAGGAACATTGGCATCGCCTGCATCACGGGCGCATTCGGGTTTGTGCTGGTCCTGCTGGCATCCGGCCGGCCGCGGTTTGAGCCCATCAGCAACGAAATGATCCGGGCCACGTGGCTGGACGCGCACGGGGCTGCCAATGTCGTCAACGTGATTCTGACCGACTTCAGGGGGTTTGATACTTTCGGCGAAATGACCGTAATTGCCATCGCGGGCATAGGCGTGTACAGCCTGGTGCGCGCCTATCGGTTTCGGCCCCGGCGCAACCGGGCCGCAGAGTAAGCAGGATTGATCCGGACGTGGGTGCGTCGTGACCGAACTCTATCTGAAGTACGTCCTGAACGGCCTTACCGCCGCCTTGATTCTGCTGGCGTTCTTTTTTCTCCTAAGGGGCCACCTGCTGCCCGGTGGCGGTTTTGTCGGAGGTTTGATGGCCGCCGCCGTGGTTGAGCTGGCCATCATCAGCCAAGGCGCCGTGACGGTTCAGAAACGGGTCGGTCGCTTGCTGCTCCCGGTATCGGGCCTGGGCCTGCTGACGGCGGTGTTGGCGATTGTCTTCGGCTGGCCGAAGTCCGGCACCGTGTTCGCACCGGTGTACTTCCACCTGCCTTGGCTGGAGGTTGAATTCAGCACGGCCCTGGCCTTTGACTTTGGCGTATTTCTGGTCGTCATGTCGGTAACGTCACTCTTCCTCCTGGATCTCACGCTGACCCGGTCGGCCCGATTGGAACAACTGCTGGACATGGAGGACATGGAAGACCGGTCAGTCGGCAAGCAGCAGGTTTCCCCGCCATCATGAGTGTCCTGCTGCTGGCCTTGCTCGTCATGTTGTTGTTGGGGTCGGGCACATACCTGATCCTGCGCCAACACGCCATGAAGCTGATTTTGGGTTTGGGACTGATCAGCCACGCCTTCAACCTCATCATATTCAGTGCCACCGGACTGACCGCGGGAACCGTGCCGATCCTGCCCTTGCCGCCGCGGAAGGCCGATGAACTGCCGGAAGCCGGCCATTTCGCCGATCCCCTGCCCCATGCGCTGATTCTGACCGCCATCGTGATTGGCTTCGGGGTGACCGCCTACCTGATTGCCCTGATTCAGCGGTTGCACGAGGTAAGAGACGGCGCGGACTATTCCGCCGGCACCGCCTACCATGACGTTGAACATTTCAGTCCGGGCCGTACCGGGGAACCCGACGACTACATGTACCTCGAGGACACCCTGAACGAACCTCCGATCGGCCCCGGTGCGGACGCGTTGGGAGAGGCCCGGTGACCGTCAGCGCCAACCTTGCCAACCTCCTGTCCCTGTTCGCGATCGCGCCTTTGTGTGCGGCCGGAGGCAGCCTGTTGATTCCCCGGTTTCAGTTGCTCCCGCGGCTGCACACACACAGCCTGGCGGCACTGTTGGCCGGGGTGGTCAATCTCATACTGGCCCTGTGGCTGATGGCATGGACCGTGCAGGGAACGCACCTCGTCCTTCATGTTGGAGGTCATCACGGCCCGTTTGGCATCGTGCTGGTGGCGGATGTGTTCTCGGCCCTGTTGCTGCTGCTGACGGCCGTGATTTACCTGGGAGCCGTACCGTTTGCCATCGACGTTCTCGATCAGCGGGATCGGATGGGGTTCTATCCCCTTTCCCTGTTTCTGCTGATGGGGGTCAACGGCACCTTTTTGGCAGGCGACCTGTTCAACCTCTATGTGTTCTTCGAAATCCTGGTAATCACCAGCTTTGTGCTGGTAACACTCGGCGGGCAACGGGACCAGATCAGGGGCGGATTGCGTTTCGTAGTCCTCAACCTCCTGGGCAGCATGGTGTTTCTGGGTGCCGTTGCCGTTGCCTACGGAACGCTTGGCACCCTCAACATTGCCCACATTGCCGTGCTGCTGCGCCAACCGGACCTTCCAGCCTGGCTGGCACCGATGATGGCCGGTCTGCTGTTTGTGGCGTTCGCCGGCAAGTCGGCCCTGTTTCCCCTGCATTTTTGGCTGCCTTGCAGCTATCACACCACCCACCCGGTGGTCAACGCCCTCTTTGGAGGCCTGTTGACCAAAGTTGGCCTCTATTCGCTGTTCAGGCTCTTTCCGCTCCTGTTTCCCGAACAGTTGGCATCCTGGCAACCCGCCTTCCTGACGCTGGCCGGAGCTTCGATGGTCGTAGGCACACTGGGAGGCCTGTCCGGTGACACCATACGGCGCGCCCTCAGCTTCCAAATCGTCAGTCACATTGGCTTCATCTTTGCCGGGCTGGCGCTGGCCGGCGCGCGCAACGGGGTGCTGGCCGTCGGCCTGGCACCGGCAATCCTGTATCTGGCCCATCACATGGTCGTCAAAACCGCCGTGCTCATGGCCGGAGGGGCGGTTGAACTGGAACTGCGAACCGGAAGGGTGGTCCCGGGACCGGACGGAGGCACCGGGGGACTACTGGCACACCGCCGGTGGCTGGCGATCTGGTTCTTCCTGACGGCGCTTTCGCTGGCAGGCATCCCTCCGTTCAGCGGTTTCACCGGAAAGCTGGGCCTGTTGCACCTGATGGTTTCCATGGAGCAGTGGCTGCTCCTGGCCGTCGCGGTCCTGTCCAGCTTCGTAACCCTGTACATGATCATGCGCCTCTGGCAAGGCGCGTTCTGGGGAACGCCGCCGATCCGGCACGAGGACGGGCCGGTAACCGGTCCCGCCCAACTTGGACCCGGTTTCGGCATGCTTACCCTGACACCGATTGCAGTGCTGGTCGGCTGCAGCCTGCTAATGGGAGTGTTTGGCGAAAGCGCCTGGAGCGTAGCCAACCAGGCTGCGGCTACGCTGGCGGATGTGGAAACCTACATCGACAGCGTGGCACTCGCCGGGCATTTGGCGGACGTAGGCCATTAGGATTACCGGAGAAGGCACCGGGACATGACCCAAGACACAGTCAGGTTGACCACCGAACGGTTCGCCGTTTGGCGTCACCTCATCATGCTGGTTGGCAACACTCTGATGGCCATCCTGTGGATGGTGTTCAACAGCACGTTTACCCTCAGGACGGCTGCCGGAGGCTTCCTGTTCGTTGCCGTGGTATTGACGATCTACCGCAGGTCGTACCTGCGCTGGCTGGCCCGCATCCTCCTGTACACAGGGTATTTGACCTGGCAGATTGCCGCATCCTGCATCGGGGTAGCCGTAAACGTTCTGACCGGCAAAAGGCATCCGCAGGCGTTGGTGGCCTACGAGTTGCGGGCCGACACGGACATCGAAACGCTGTTGCTCGCCTCGTCGATCACCTTGACGCCCGGCACAATCGCGGTCGACAGCCGCTTCCGTCCCGACGGCCGGCGGCTGCTGTACGTGCACCTGTTGGACGGTCGCGACCCGGAACTGTTCCGGTTGCAGACACGCCGCGGATTTGAACGGCGCATCATGCAACTGGCCCGTGAATAGCCCCATGGAATCCGTCTACGCGCCGTTTCAAACCGGCGTCCAACTCTGCCTGTTGATCATCGCCGTGTCCATGGTACTGACCGTTATCCGCCTGGTGCGCGGCCCGGAGACCCCCGATCGGACGGTGTCCTTCGACCTCCTGGCGGTGCAGGCCGTGGCAGCGGTCCTTGTCGTGTCCATGTTGCTGGGACGTTCGGACATTTACGACGTGGCCATTGTGACCGCCGTGCTGGGGTTTCTGGGCACGGTCCTGCTTTCCCGTTTCCTTGAAGGGGACGGCTGACGCGGGCATGCCCATGGAAGTCCTCAACCACTGGGAATATTGGATGCTGCTGGCCGTCATGGGCTTGGGCACACTATTGATGCTGACG
>CAZMKQ010000007.1:0-23997 GCA_964566955.1 uncultured Caldilineaceae bacterium
CCACGAGCCCTACGGCAAGGGCCCCCGCAACGTGGCGGAGAAGGCCGAGGCCTATCTGAAGTCCACCGGCATCGGCGACACCGCCTATATCGGCGCGGAGGCGGAATTCTTCATCTTCGACAGCATCTCCTATGCCACGGGCCGCCACTTCCAGGGCTACGAGATCAACAGTGAGGAAGGCCCCTGGACCGGCGGCGAGGTCAGTGGCGGCCACAAGGTTGGCTGGAAGGGCGGCTACTTCCCCGTGCCCCCGACGGACTCGATGCAGGATGTCCGGTCCCACATGGTGCGAACCATGGTCGACTCCGGACTGGAGGTCGAGGTGCATCACCACGAGGTGGGCACGGCCGGCCAGGCCGAGATCGATCTGCGGTTCGATACGCTGCTGCGCTCGGCCGACAACATGCAGCTGTACAAGTACATCGTCAAGAACATTGCCAAGGCCAACGGCAAGACCGCGACCTTCATGCCCAAGCCCCTCTTCGAGGACAACGGCTCCGGCATGCACACCCACCTGAGCATCTGGAAGGACGGCGACAACACCTTCGCCGGCGACGGCTACGCCGGGCTGAGCGAAACGGGCCTGCACTACATCGGCGGCGTGCTCAAGCACATCAACGCCCTGCTGGCCTTTTCGGCGCCCCTGACCAACTCGTACCGGCGCCTGGTGCCCGGCTACGAGGCCCCGGTGGTGGTGGCCTACTCCGCCCGCAACCGTTCCGCCGCCTGCCGCATTCCGATGTACTCCGGATCACCCAAGGCCAAGCGCGTGGAGTTCCGCTGCCCGGACCCCGGAGCCAACCCCTATTTGTCCTTTGCGGCCCTGCTGATGGCGGGCCTGGACGGCATTCAGAACAAGATTGATCCAGGCGAGCCGGGCGACATGGACCTGTACGAAGAGGACGCCATGTCCCAGGTGGATTTGGTCAAGGGTTCGCTGGGCGAGGTCCTGGACGAGCTGGAGAAAGACCACGAGTTCCTCCTGCAGGGCGGGGTCTTCACGCCGGAGCTCATCGAGTCGTACGTGGAATACAAGCGCTATGAGGAAGTGGACGCCATCCGCCTGCGCCCGCATCCCGAAGAGTTTGTGATGTACTACGGGATCTAGCCCGTTCCGACAGTCGGATTTGCCGGGAGCCCGGTCCGATCGGACCGGGCTCCTGCATAATAGGGTTGCGCCGCCCATTTCGCTTCGGCATCCGAACCATGGCCAAGGCTATCACCGCACCCACCAACAAAAAGCTGGGACAACTCCTTCGGTCCGAAGGGGTTGACTTCGTCTGGCTCCAGTTCAGCGATATCGAAGGCCAGATCAAGCAAATTACCATTCCCGCCCGGCAGTGGACCGAGGTGGTGGACCACGGCCAGTGGTTTGACGGCAGTTCCATCCAGGGATTTGCGCGTACGGTCGAGAACGACATGTACCTGATGCCCGATCCCTCCACCTTCGCGCTGATTCCCTGGGAGTCGGGAACGTGTACGGCGCGGGTCATCTGCGACGTGCTCCTGCCCAACGGCGATCCCTTCCCCGGCGATCCCCGCTATGTCCTGAAGCGGCAGCTGGAACGGGCCCGCGGCATGGGTTTCGAGTACAACATTGCACCCGAACTGGAGTTTTTCCTGTTTCGACGGCACGAGGACGGAGAGGTCCTGCCCCTGCAGCCCCTGGACCAGGCCGGCTACTTCGACATCTCCATCGACATCTCCCGCAGCATCCGGCGCAAGATTGTCGAGGCGCTGGCTGAGATGGGGGTGGTCATCAACGCCTTTCACCATGAAGTGGCGGAAGGCCAGAACGAACTGGACATGCGCTACGGACCGGGTCTGCAGTTGGCCGACAGCACGGTGACGGCCCGCATCGCGGCCAAGGCCGTGGCCCACCAGCACGGCCTCTTTTGCTCCTTCCTGCCCAAGCCGATTACGGGGAAGTCCGGCTCGGGCATGCACGTGCACCAGAGCCTGTTGGATCCGGCTACGGGCCGGAACCTGATGTACGACGACGGGCACCCGTACCGGCTGAGCCAGACGGCCCTGCATTTCATCGCCGGCCAACTGGAACATGCCAAGGCCATGGCCTGCGTGGTGGCTCCGTTGGTCAACAGCTACAAGCGCCTGGTGTCGGGATTCGAGGCTCCGGTCAAGATCTGTTGGGGCCGTACCAACCGGGGCGCCCTGATCCGGGTGCCGCGCACCACGCGCGACCGCAGCATCAGCACCCGTTGTGAACTGCGCAGTCCCGATCCGAGCGCCAACCCCTATCTGGCCTTCGCCGTCATGCTGGCGGCGGGCCTGGACGGAATCGAGAAGGAGATGCAGCCGCCCAATCCCCTGGAGGAGGACCTGTTCCGGGTCACGGACCGCCGCCACGGATACGAGTCCCTGCCGGACAGCCTGGGTGCCGCGATCGAATATCTCCGGGCCAATCATGTTCTGGCGGACGCGCTGGGACCCCACCTGCACGACACCTACGTGGAAGCCAAGACCCAGGAGTGGATTGAATTCCGCACACATGTCAGTACCTGGGAGCTGAATCAATACCTGGCCACCTACTAGCCAACGTTTCCGGTCCGTGATCGCAGTTGTCGACTTCGGGAGCCAGTACTCCCAGCTGATCTGCCGGCGCATCCGCGAGCTGCAGGTCCCGGCGGAACTGGTCTCCTGGCCCAAGGCGGACGTCTTCCTCGACACCCGGGAGGTTCGGGGCGTGGTCCTTTCGGGCGGTCCCGCCAGTGTATATGCGGACGGGGCGCCGTCGCTGCCGGCCTCGGTGCTGGACCGGGGAGTGCCGGTGCTTGGCATCTGCTACGGCATGCAGCTGCTGATGCAGGCTCTGGGCGGCCGGGTGGAGCCGGCCACCACCAGGGAATTTGGGCAGGCCTCGGTCCGCCATACCGGAGAGTCGGCGCTGTTCCAGGACATCGAGACCGAATCAAGTGTCTGGATGAGCCACGGCGACCGGGTGGAGTTCCTGCCCGACAGCTGCCGGTCCATCGCCGCCAGCCAGGGCAGCCCGCATGCGGCCGTGGCCGCGGAGAACGGTCGCATCTTCGGTCTGCAGTTCCACCCGGAGGTCAGCCATACCGTCCGCGGCATGGACATCCTGGGCAACTTTGTGCACGGGATTTGCGGTTGCGACACAACCTGGACCACCGAAGAACTGGCGGGGGCATGCATCAGGGACATCCGGACGCGCGTGCCCGCGGACGGGCATGTCCTGTTGGCGCTCAGCGGGGGCGTTGACAGTAGCGTGGCGGCGGCACTGGTCCACCGGGCCGTGGGCGAGCGCCTGACCTGCATCTTCGTCAACAATGGCCTCTTGCGGATGGGAGAGGCGGATCAGGTGCTGAGGGATCTGCGGGAGTGGAATCCACGGCTTCGCATCGAGCCCGTCGACGCCGTGGAGGACTTCCTGGAGGACTTGGCGGGGGTTGCGGACCCGGAACGCAAGCGCATCCGCATCGGTCATCGCTTTATCCGCATATTCGAGCGGGAGGCTGCGCGGCTGGCAGGGGCGTGGGGTGCCGACGCCCCCCGATTCCTGGTGCAGGGCACCATCTACCCGGACGTGATCGAGTCCGCTTCGGGCAGCGGAGAGGCGCACGCCCAAACCATCAAGACCCACCACAACGTTGGCGGTCTGCCGTCCGACCTGGACTTCGAGTTGATCGAGCCGCTGCGCATGCTGTTCAAGGATGAAGTGCGGCGGCTGGGCGCCGGGCTCGGCCTTCCTGCCTCGCTGCTCGAGCGACATCCCTTCCCGGGTCCCGGCCTGGCCGTGCGCATTCCGGGCGAAGTGACGTGGGAACGCTTGGAAACACTGCGCCGGGCCGATGCCATCTTCCTGGAGGAACTGCGTCGGGCAGGCCTGTACACTGCGACCGATCAGGCGTTCGCGGTGCTGCTGCCCGTACAAAGCGTCGGTGTGATGGGGGATGGCCGGACACTGCAGAATGTGGTTGCGCTCAGGGCTGTCAGCACGAGCGACTTCATGACGGCGGAGTGGACGCGGTTGCCGTGGGAATTGGTGGCACGGGTGAGTACCCGCATCGTCAACGAGGTGCAGGGGGTCAACCGGGTGGTGCTGGACGTGAGCACCAAGCCGCCGGCCACGATTGAGTGGGAGTGATGTCCGCAAGCAAATCGAAGCCATGCCGTACTTGTCGTCGAACTGCCTGTCTGCGGCACGTGTGGACCGGTTCCGGGCAGGCCGCCCCTCATCCCCTGTACAGGGGTGCCAGGGGCGCCGAGTTGGCCAAGCCGAAAAATGCTTTGTATCCCGGCGCAACCTTTCACATGGCGGGGAGCGGCCATTTCCGCGGCGCGACACGCGTTCCGGGGACGGCGCGGATGGCAGGATGGACCGTGGCGATTGTGTGGATAAGAGCAGGTGCGCCGACAATGACCCTATCATAGGGTGGATTTGGCGTCAGGCGGTTGTCCGGCGCCTGCCTTGAAGTTTGCGGGTAGGAGTGGACACGGCACCGGACTGCCATGGGAAGTTGGCTCAGGGTGCTGGCCCCGCTGTTTGTTTGTTTGGCCCTGGTTCGTCTGTACAGTTGGTACAAGGCGGAGGCCGCGCCGATCCCACCGGGTGTTCTGATCGGCTACGAGGACTACAGCGACGCGAAGTCCGAAGCGGACGTGGGCGACCTGATCAGGACCCGCGTCGAGGACCGGATTCTGGTTCTGTTCAACGGCGAGCGTCTGATTCTGGAGGCCGAGGAGATCGGCCTGCAGATTGATACGCAGCGCATCCTGCAGGAAGCCACCCAGTATCTGGAGGGCGATGTCTTCGTACGGTTGGTCTTGAGACAGGTGCTGGGGTTGCCGCCGGAAATCCACCATGTGCCGGTGTACTACGCGATCGATTTCGAACGGGCCCGGGCCTGGCTGCATGCCGTCAATGAACGGTACCGGACCGAATCGCAGCCGTATCGGCTTCTGCCCGTGGACCGCGACTGGCTGGTCGGACAAGGGGACGGGGAAGGCGCGTCGCCGTCCGCCGATCTGGCCTTCATGCCCTATGCCTATCCCGACTGGACTTGGAAGGAGGGGCCGCGCGGCATGCAGGTTGATGTGGAAACGTCGTTGACGACGTTGGCCGAGGCATTTCTGGGTTCCGGCGACCGGGTGTGGACGCTCGCCGAGGTGGAGGATCCGCCCTTGGCTCCCGAACTTGGCTCGCTGGCCGAAGTCCTGGACGATTTCACCACCAGTTTTCATGGCTTCGCCTCGTTCTGGATGCAGGACCTGACCACTGGGGAAGTGGTGGAAGTTGACGGCCAAGTGGCGTTTTCGGGCATGTCCACGCTGAAACTGCTGGTGGTGATGGCCGTCATGGAGGCCATCGACGGGATAGCCTCTGCGACCGACCTGGGCCAGTGGATCGATCTGGCGCTGGTGGACAGCAACAACTCGGCAGCCAACCTGCTGATGCAGTACCTGGGCAACGGCAGCGTGGTCGCCGGCGCCGCGGCCGTGACCGAGTTTGCACGCAGTCTGGGCTTGGAAAACTCCTATTACCTGACCGGTTACGACGACCAAGCACAGGTCGTGCCGCTGGTGACTCCGGCCAACCAGTCCGTTTGGGACACCCGTCCCGACACCCATCTCCAGACCACGGCGGCCGACATGGGCCGGATTCTGGCTGGGATGTACGAGTGCACGCAGGGACGCGGCATCTTCATCGCCACGTATCCGGACACCATCACACCGGAGGAATGCCGGGATGCCTTGTTCTATCTGTCCGGCAACCGCTTCCTGGAAATGCTGTGGGGCGGTCTACCGGAGAAGGAAACGCAGACCGTGTGGCACAAGCATGGGTTTACCGAAGAACAGCACGCCAACGTGGCGTTGGTATGGGGACCGACCGGACCCTATGTGCTCAGTCTCTTCCTGTACAAGCCAGGATGGTTGGACTGGGATGTGAGTAACAGCACGATGTACAACGTAAGCCGCATCACCTGGCGCCTGCAGGAACGGGTGGCCGCGGCAGGAGGCCGAACCTTCCCAGTCCCGATGGATCTGCCGACGCCACAGGGCTACGTGCAGCAGCCCAACCGCTAGAACCCGGACGTGCCGCGTTGTACCGGCGCCCAAGGACCCCATCCGGGGCCGCGCGGCCCCGGATGGGGTCTCAAACCTCGTTTCGTACTGTGATTTTCGACAGGCGCCGAGGCAAGGCCTGTTCGTGCATGCCCTTGACTACTGGTCGGCTGGCGTCGCCTTGGCCGTGAAGTCCATTTCAAACACCAACGGGTCCGCCACCCACGTCACGAGCGGTGGCATCGGGACGTTAATGCCCCACTCCTCCCGCGAAATGGTGGTTGTGCCGCTGCCGGTGAACTCGTGCTCGGACGCAAACCGTGCGGAAAGCGCAAAGGACAGGGGGATCTCCTTACCCAGCACACTGAGTGTTCCTTCCAACCGGCCCTCAAATGCCTGGCCCACTTCCACCATGGCAGGCACCTCTGCGAAGCCTGTGGGTGTGAAGACTATTTCCGGATGGGCGCTTGTCCTCAGGATGAACCTGTTGATGGCTCCGTTTCGTTGATTGCTGTCCGTGACAAAGGTCGCGGCATCGATCACCACCGGCTCGAAGGTCGTGGCCATCAGATCGGACGGCGTGGCTCGGAACGCCCCCGATACGGTCGAGGTCGCGCCCACCACCAGTTTGTGATTGCCGCCCAGGGTCTCCTCGATCAGGAACCGGACTTCGGTGGCAGTGGCGTCCAGCATGAAATCGGCAGGTTCCGCTGCCGTGACGGGTTCGTCCGGTTCTTCCTGGCCCGGCCGGGTTTCGGCCGGGCTGTCCTCGGCCTGGGTTTCTGCCAGCTCCTGGGTGTCGTCCTCGGCAGCAGTTTCGGGCGCGGCCGGCACGGTCATGTCGGCGCAGCTCGCCAACAGCAGCAACAGCAGAACCGCGGCGAGCATTCGTAGCAGGGCCGGCACAACCCTGGCGCCGGTCATGAAGGTTGCGGTGTGGGTCATGGAAAATGCGGATGTGAAAGATTTCAGGCAGGGCTGATCTTGGCTTGGCCCAATCGTAGTCCGGACAAGGACCATCAAGGCGATGACGGATGAAGGCTGGCATCCTGGGCACCGGCGGCAGGTTGACACCGGCCCCGAACCCGTGCGTGCGGACCTCGCTGCGGCGATGCGTCGCAAACCGGATGGACAGAATCCAAACCGGCTGGCCCTGCCCACACCGGAGATCAGGCGGAGGCGGGGGTCACCCCCAGCAGTTCCTCGAAGTCTTCCCGCTCGAGAACCTCGCGTTCCAGCAGGGTTTCGGCCACAAGCTTCAAGTTCGCCATGTTGTCCTTCAGCAGTTCGATGGTGCGTGCGTAGGCGCGATCAACCAGGGCGCGCACCTCCTTGTCGATTTTCCGGGCCACCGCTTCGCTGTACTGTCGCTGTTCTCCGATCTCCATGCCCATGAAGGGGTTGTGCTCGCCCTGGTTCAACTGCATGGGCCCCAGGGATTCGTTCATGCCGTAGCGAGTGATCATGCTCTGGGCAATCTGGGTTACCCGTTCCAGGTCGTTCTCCGCTCCGGTTGTGATGTCCTCGAACACAAGCTCCTCGGCGGCGCGCCCGCCCAGCAGAGCCGACAGCTGGGCCTCGAAATCCGAGACGCTGAGCAGGTTCTTCTCCTCGTTGGGCAGCGGCATGACATAGCCCAGTGCCTGTCCGCGGCTGATGACGGAAACCTTGCCGACATTGTCGGCAAGGTCCAGCAGGGCCATCACGATGGCGTGGCCGGCCTCGTGGTAGGCCACGTAGCGGCGCTCCTTCTCCGTGATGACCCGACTCTTGCGGGCGGGGCCGGCCATGACCCGTTCGATGGCTTCCACCAGGTTCTGCATGGTGATGGAGTTCTGATCCTGGCGCGCGGCCAGGATGGCGGCCTCGTTCATCAGGTTTTCCAGGTCCGCTCCCGCCAGGCCCGGGGTTTGGGCCGCGATGGCCTCCAGGTCCGTGTCCTCCGAGAGCGGCTTGCCGCGCGCATGGACTTCGAGAATGGCGTGCCGTTCGTGCCGCTCGGGCAGGTCGACCACCACCTTGCGGTCGAAACGGCCGGGCCGCAGCAGGGCCGGGTCCAGGATGTCGGGTCGATTGGTGGCGGCAATGACGATTACGTTGGTGCCGCTTTCGAACCCGTCCATCTCCACCAGAATCTGGTTGAGGGTCTGCTCCCGTTCGTCGTTGCCGCCTCCCATGCCGGCGCCCCGGTGTCGGCCGACGGCATCAATCTCGTCGATGAAGACGATGCAGGGAGCCTGTTCCTTGGCCTGCTTGAAAAGATCCCGGACCCGGCTGGCGCCGACACCCACGAACATTTCCACGAATTCGGAGCCGGAACTGGAGAAGAACGGCACGCCAGCCTCGCCGGCCACCGCCTTGGCCAGCAGGGTCTTGCCGGTGCCGGGCGAGCCCACCATCAGGACGCCCTTGGGGATGCGGGCCCCCAGTTCCTCGAACTTGGCCGGTTCGTTCAGGAACTCCACCACTTCCTGCAGTTCCTGCTTGGCCTCCACCAGGCCGGCCGCGTCGTCGAAGGTGATGTTGGTGTGGTGCTCCGGTTCAACCTTCTTGGCGCGGCTCCGGCCGAATTGCAGGGCCCGGTTGGGGCCGGCACCGCTTTGGCGCATGATGAACAGGAAGAAGCCCAGGATGATCAGCATGGGCAGGATGATGAGGAACCCGCTCAGAATGGCCGCGAACCGGGGCGGATTGCGGAAGGTGATGTTCAGGGAGTTGAGGATCTCGGGATTCACCCCGAGGTTGGCCAGGCTGTCGTAGATGCTGGCCTCCATCTCCTTGCGGGAGCGCAACACGTTGTTGTTGTTGAGGCGCACCGCGATGGCGTCGCCCTCGACATCAATGCCGGCCAGCCTGCCGGTACTCGCCAGTTCCGCCACGCGGTTGAGGCCAATCGTGTCGTTGCGGGTCGTATTGAAGACCAGGAGCCGCACGGCCACCACCCCCACGATCACCAGCAGAATCCAGACCCATCCCTGGGACAGGAGATCGGACCATTTTTGCGGGGGGCGGTTGCGGGGGCCGGAGCCGTCTTCCGGGTTGTTGGTCATGGAGTGGCGGTGATCAAGGCACTGGATGGTTCAGCATAAGGCACGATGCCGGAACAGCGCGTGATTGTATTGCCAACCGCATGAGGATTCGAGGGGCCGACCGCCTCCGCGCCGCGTGTCCTGTCGATGCCATGGCAATTTTCCGGGACGGGTTGCGCGTCGATCCGTCAGTTCAGGGCGTCCAGCCGTTCCCTGATGCTGGTGCCCACCGCATGGGTGGGCGTGCGGTGCAACGGCAGCATGCCCTTGTGCCAGCGCTGGTGCGGCATGGAAGCTTCCTTGGGCTTGTCGCTGATGGCCAGCAGCAGGCAGCCGCGCGCGTTGAGCCACTCGCACAGTTCGCGGACTTCCTGCGTGATGCAGATTTCCGATTCGAGCCGCTCGGCGGCCGCCATGGGGCTGCTGTGAATGCCCATGCGGCCGGTGGTCTCCAGGAATTCCTGTCGCCGAAACTGCTTGAACGGCGTGCGGTCGCCGGTGCGCGTGCACATCTGGTACTGGTCGTGCAGCTGCCGCAACTGCATGACCAGGGGCTTGTCCGTCTTGGTTGAAATCCAGCGCACCAGGTGCAGGAACGACATCCGTTGGGCCACCAGGTCGCCAATCTCCTTGATGTTGGTGACGCCGCCCATGATCATCAAACAGATGTAGATGATGTAGTCCTCGTTGTCCACCGTCAGGCTCTGGAACTCGGGGCGGCTGATCTGGTCGTAGACCCGGCGGAAGTTCTGGAAGTCGAAATTGGCTGACATGTGGACTTCCAGAGACTTGCGCAGACTCGTCACGCGGGCTTCGTTGATGACCTGATGGTTGCGGCCCTGGGCCCCGATGGCCGTCTTGTCGATGTCCACAATGACGGCGGTGCGGCTGTCCATGGCCATCCTCGCCTCGGCCAAGCCCTCAATCCATTCCGCTATCAGCGACCAGCGGTTGGCGGACACCAGCAGGGGATGGATTTCCCACTTGAGCTCGGGCTCTTCGTGTACCGCCTCGTCGCCGATGAAACAGGAGCCTTTCCAGTCGGCATAGGTGATCATCTTCTCAAACGCGACCAGATCGGATCCGCGCGTGTCGCCAACGAACAGCAACTCCTGGATTTCGGTGTCGGAGCGCTGTTCCTGCATGTGGTCCACAATCCAGACCGCAACCTTGTTGTAGTCCGGGTCGATCTTGCGCGGGATGTCGCTCGGGTCCAAGGCGAAGTCGCCGGCGCACTGGATGAAACCCTGGTAGCGGCGGTCAACCGGCTGCAAATCGCGGAAGACCACCCGGTCCTCCAGGAACTCGGAGAGACTGACCAGGCCGTGAACCGCGTAGTCCGGTGTGGTGGGTGAGTTGGTCAAGCTGGAATCCTCGCCTCTGCTAGGTGGATGTGGGGACGGCGCACGGCACCGCGCCGTTGGCGGCTACCAGGGAGTCTGCGCCCGGGTGCCACGAGTGTATCAACTCGGCGTTGAGCAGGCTGCCGCCCGCCGCGCCGCGGATGGTGTTGTGGCCCAGGGTCAGGAACTTGAAGTCGAACAGCGGATCGGGGCGCAGGCGCCCGGTCACCGTGGCCATGCCCGGCACGGATCCCGCCAGTCGATCCAGCCGCGGCTGGGGTCGGTCCTCGGCCTCCCGGTAGATGATGGCCTGATCCGGTGCCGACGGCAGCCGCAGCTGCTGCGGAAGCGGATGGTATGCCCGCCAGGTCTCCAGGATCTCCGCGGCGGTGGGCTTGACGGCGAATTCCACGCTGATGGCCTCCAGATGGCCGTTGCGGGTGGCCACGCGGTTGCAGTGCGCCGAGATGCGGAAGTCCGGCGGGATGATCCGCTCGCCGTTGAAGCGCCCCAGCAGCTTGTGCGGTTCCTTTTCCTCGACCTTGGTCTCCTCCCCGGCGATGTACGGCACGATGTTGTCCAGGATGTCCATGCTGGAGACCCCGGGGTAGCCGGCACCGGATATGGACTGCATGGTGCAGACAAACAGGCGGGAGATGCCGAAGCGTTCGTGCAGGGGGTGCAGCGCGGAGACCAGGTGGGTGGTGGTGCAGTTGGCGTTGGTGACGATGTAGCCGTCCCAGCCGCGTCGCTGCTGCTGGATAGGGATCAGGCCGATGTGGTCCGGGTTGACTTCGGGGATGAGCAGGGGTACATCGTCCGCATAGCGGTAGGCGCCGGCATTGCTGTAGACGCCGTAGCCCGCCTGGGCGAAGGCCCTTTCGGCCGTGCGGGCCTGGTCGGTCGGCAGGCCGCTGAACACGATTGTGCATTCGAGGCCGGGTTCCACCGGCTGTACCACCATGTCGCGGACGGCCGCCGGCATCGGATCGCGCAGTATCCAGGTACAGGCTTCGGCGTACGGTTTGCCCGCGCTGCGCTCCGAGGCACAGACCGCGGTCAGACGGAACCAGGGATGCTTGTCCAGCAGCGACACGAACCGCTGCCCGACAGCGCCGGTGGCGCCCAGGACACCTACGTCAATGCGCTCGTTCATGGTTTGCAACAGATTTCGACTCCGGTCGATGGGGAATGATCATGAATGGGCGAAGGCCAGGTCGACAACATCGCTCAGAACGCCGGCTGCGGTGGCGTCCACCCCGGCACCCCGTCCCTGGAGGACCAGGGGCTGGGGGTTGTACCAGCCGCTGCGAAACTGGACCAGGTTGTCCGTGCCCTGAAGCTGTCCCAGAGGACTGTCCAGCGGCACTTCCTGCAGGCCGACCCGCACGGCATCCGCCGACACCGAGGCCACATAGCGCAGGCAGGCGTTCCGCCGGGCCGCGGCGGCACAGCGGGTCTGGAAGCCATGATTCAGGGAAGGCAGCGCCTCCATGAACTCGTCCACGGACAGGTCCGCGGCCTCCTCCGGATACAAACTTTCAATTCCGACATCCGCCAGCGACAGGCCCAGCCCCATGCCGCGCGCCAGAATCAGGGCCTTGCGCGCCACGTCAACCCCTCCCAGGTCGTCCCTCGGATCCGGCTCGGTGTAGCCGGAGGCCTTGGCCTCGGACACGACTTCGCTGAAGGCCTTTCCCTGCTGCAGACCGGTCATGACATAGCCCAGCGTCCCGGACAGGGCACCGTCCATCGAAGCCACGGGGTCTCCACTGCCGACCAGGCGGTGCAGGGTGGCCACAACCGGCAGTCCCGAACCCACGGTGGTCTCCCATCGGCTGCGTCCCAGATTCCATGTTCCTGCGGGAGTGTGGGTCAACCGGTCCCAGACGGTCAGGTCCTGGGTCAGTGGTTTCTTGTTGGCCAGGACAATGCGGTGGCCCGCCTCCAACGCCCACTGCAGGGCGTCGGCCGTCGCGTCGGCCGCCGAACAGTCCACCACCACGGATGCCGGGGCGGCCCCCTGTTGCGCCGCCGCCAGGGGCGAATCGCAGGCACCGCCGCCGGCCCATGCGGCCAGCGGCCGGCCGGCGGCCTTGTGCTTCAGGATCGCCGCCAGTTCGGTGTCCGGCAGGCCGCTGTCCCCGGTACAGACCAAGCCGTGGCTGTCGCTGACGGCGCGGATGGACAGGCGCAGGCCGTAGTGGCGATCGTGAAAGGCGCGTTGGCTCAGAATCTGGGAGACGAAAGAACGACCAACGCTACCCAACCCCAGCACAACGACGGGAACATCAACCATGAATTGGTGAAATCCGTCTTCTTGGGATAAGCGCGAATTTTAGCACAGCAAACACCGTCGGAATCCAGTCCGCCGCGAAGGGATTCGGACCGGATTCGGTCAGGAAAATGCCGTCGGATGTGCGCGTCCGGTACGGAAGGCCGGGGCCATCAGGCGGCCGGTTGTGCCAGGTCGAAGGCTCGGTGCAGGGCGTTGACCGCGGCGTTGGCGGCATCCCGCACCACCACCAGGCTAATCATGTTGTCGCTGGCGCCCTGTGCGATGGACACGACGTTGATCCGGGCATCGCCCAAGGCCGAGAAGACCCGGGCCGCAATGCCCGGCGTATGGCGGATGGCATGGCCCACGGCGGCCACGATGACGATGTCGGGATCACCGTCGATGCGTTCGATGTAGCCGCGGTCCAACTCCATTGAGAACTCCCGGCGCAGGGCGTTGATCACCCTGTCGGCCGAATCGTCCGGAACCACGAAGCAGATGCTTTGCTCACTGGAACTTTGGCTGATCATGAGCACGTTGGCGTTCACGTCCGACACGGCGCGGAAGGCCCGGGCCGCGATGCCCGGCACGCCGATCATGCCGCGCCCCTCGATCATGATCATGTTCATGTCCCGGATGGCCGAGATCGCCTTGATCCCGGCCTGCCGCGCACGGTGTTCGGCCGCGGTGACCCGGGTGCCGACGTGATCCGGTTCGAACGTATTGAGGACCCGCAGGCCAATGCCCTTGCGAATGGCGGGCCGCACGGTCTTGGGATGGATTACGCGGGCGCCGTAGTAGGCCAGCTCGGCAATCTCGGGAAACGTGATTTCGCGCAGCGAGCGCGCGTCCGGCACCACCTTGGGATCGGCGGTCTTGACTCCGCTGACATCGGTCCAGATTTGGATTTCGTCGGCGTCCAGGGCCGCTCCCAGAATGGCTGCCGAGTAGTCCGACCCGCCCCGGCCCAACGTTGTGTGGAGGCCGTCCAACGTGGAGGCGATGAAGCCTCCGGTGACCACCGCCCTGCCCCGCGCCAACTGGGGCGTCAACTGTGTTTGGCAGCGTGCTTCGGTTTCGCTGACCAGGGGTTCCGCCGCGCCGAAGTTGTCGTCGGTCACAATGAGGGAACGGGCGTCGGCGTGCACCGCCGCAACACCGGCGGACTTCAGCACCTCGGTCAGCAGCGGCGCCATCACCTGTTCGCCCGTGCCGCAGATCCAGTCGTTGCCGCGGGGCGTCAGTTCGCCCAGCACGGCGATGCTGTCCAGGACCCGCCGCAGTTGACGGATGGTTTCCTCCAGATCCTCGGTGAGCCGCCAGCGTACGTCGGCATCGTCGACGAGCGCCTCCGCCACCTCCGCATGTTGGGTGCGCAGCCGGTTGCAGGTGGTTTCGGTCCGGTCGTGGTCACCATTGGCCGCGGCCTGGGCCGCGGCGGACAGCAAGTCCGTCACGCCGCTCATGGCGCTGGTGACCACCACCGCGCCCGGGCGCGTCCGCTGGGCGTCCAGTTCCCTGCGGACGATGGCGGCTACCTGTCGCAGGGCGTCCACACTGCCGACGGACGTGCCGCCGAACTTCATCACAATCATTTGGAAGTCTCCGCAGACGGGAAAGCGCGAGTCGGGTACTCGCTCAACGGGTGTGCGGCGCTTGCAACACGAAGACGCCGGCAGTGGCTCGCCACTTGGCCGCCGAGGGATTTTTCACTTGCCGCGTTCCGGCCAGGTAGATCGAGTCAACCACCCGGATCCGTTCAAGCAGGCAGAATTCCAGGAAGTCGGCGATGGTAACCGCCTGCCAGCGCCGGGCTCCGTGCCAAGGCTCGGGCAGAATGGGGGATTCCGGCATGCGGCCCTTCAGCATCAGGTCAAGCCGGGCTCGCCAATGGCCCCAGTTGGGCAGACTGACAACCACCTGTTGGCCCACCCGCATCATCTCCTGCAGGACCCGAACCGGCCGATTGAGGTAGTGCAGGGTCTGACTCAGGATGACGTAGTCCACGGACTGGTCGGGATAGTCCTCCAGGCCGTCGTTGAGGTTGCCCTGGACCACGGTCAGGCCCTTGCCGACGCAGTCCATCACAGCCTCCTCGTGCAGCTCGATGCCGGTCCCGCGGACGGCCTTGGCCTCGATCAGGTAGGCCAGCAGTTCACCCGTGCCACAGCCCAGGTCGAGCACACGGCTGCCCTCGGTCACCAGTTCGGCGATGGCCGTCAGATCGGGCCGGGCCCGGACATCGTGCATGCGGAAGGTGTGGTTCAGGCCTGGCCCGCGGCCAGCCCGTTGAGGTAGTTGGTCAGGATCCGGGTCATCCTGTCCGGCTCCAGGAGAAAGGCGTCGTGTCCCCAGACGCTGTCGATGTCGACATAGGTGACGGTGATGCCCAGGACGTTCAGGGCCCGAACCAGGTCGCGGCTCTGGTGGCTGGGATAAAGCCAATCGCTGGTGAAGCTCAGCACCAGAAATTTAACGTCGACGGCCTGGCGGAAGGCGTCTGCCAGACGGCCCGTGGCCTGGGTCAGGTCGAAATCGTCCATGGCCTTGGTGACATAAAGATAGGCGTTGGCGTCAAAGCGCTCCGGAAACTTCTGGCCGTTGTACAGGAGGTAGCTCTCCACCTGGAACTCCGGTTTCAGGAAGTCGCGGCCGGTGCGGCCGGAGCCGGAGTCCCGATGCAGCCGGTCGCCGAACTGCTTTTCGTGCATGGACTGTTCGGATAGATAGGTAATGTGGCCCACCATGCGCGCCACGGCCAGGCCGGCATCCGGTTTGTCGGCCCGGTCGTAGTAGTCGCCGCCGTGCCAGTACGGATCGCGTGTAATCGCCTCGCGGCCGACGGCATCGAAGGCAATCTGCATCGGGCTGTGGCGCGCCGTGGTGGCAATCGGCATGGCGCTCACCAGACGGTCGGGATGGTGGGAGGCCCACTGCAGGACCTGCATGCCGCCCATGGAACCGCCGGCCACGCTGAGCAGCTTCTCGATTCCCAGATGGTCGATCAGGCGGACCTGCGCCTCCACCATGTCGGCAATGGTCACGATCGGAAAGTCGAGGGCCCAGTGCCGGCCCGTGGCGGGGTTGATCTCGGCCGGTCCGGAGGAGCCGGAGCAACTGCCCAGGACGTTGCTGCAAATCACGAAGAAGCGGTTGGTGTCGAAGGCCTTGCCGGGTCCGATGCAATCGTCCCACCAGGGCCGCGATTCGGGACGGCCGGACATGCGCCCGGCCGCATGCTGGTTGCCGCTCAGCGCGTGGCAAATCAGAATCGCATTGCTGCGGTCCGCATTCAATTCGCCGTAGGTTTGGTAGGCCAGGTTGACTTCGGGCAACTCCTCGCCGCAGGCGAAGCGGAAGGGACCGAACCTCAGGAACCGGTCCACGGCCTGGATCTCATCCTGGTATCTGCCATTGAGCGCAACGGCAGGCGGCGGCTGGGCTATGGCTGCTGGCATCAAAAAACCCCCTGTGGGAAGGGGGATGAAGAGGGTCCCGGACGGACCGCGCTCTCATCTCCCAGAACGAATTCTGTCGGAATTAGCACCCTGCCCGGCGGTGGCGGACGGGTTGCCGAAGCTTCACAGGGCCGATTCCCTCCACTTCTCTGGATGAGGCAACTGTTCAGTTGTGGCCGGGATTATGGCTGTGCGGACATCCTGTGTCAAATCGGCAGGGTTGGAGTTTTGTTGATTGGGGTCCGGGCCCGGTGTCGGCATCCCCTTGCACAATCAAGTCCTGTGCATCGGCCTCTGGCTGGGACGGCGGTCATCAGACACAGAAGGTTGTGGAGGACGGTCGGCGTCCCCGGCCCCCGGCCGGTGCCGGCGGGGATGCCGGCTTCCTAATGCAGCGGACCAGGTTGTGCCGGCATTCCCACATCCAAGTACGAGGTCGTACTTCCGATACTTGGACCAAACCCTCTGGAAGTCGATCCCGGCTGTTTCGTGTCCGCCAAAGTTCAGGCCACGGGAACTTCGGTATCGCGTACGGCCTCGCAACCCGCGGCCAGGGCCGCCGCGTACACAGCCGTGTCAACACTGTAGGAAATTACGTTGAAGCCAACAGCTCGCCATGCCGCCATCTGCTCCGCGTCGGATGGCTGGATCCCCGCGCCCAGACCGTGGGCCCTGGCGCAGTCCACCACCTGTGTCAGCGCAGCCTTGAACCTGGGATGGCCGAACTCCCCCGGGATGCCCAACGACTGGGACAGGTCGGCCTGTCCCACCCAAAGCACGTCCGTACCCGCCTCCGCAATCTCATCCAGGTTGTCCAGTCCCTCCTGGCTTTCGATCTGGTTGATGATGGTGACCCCCTCGTTGCTGGCATCCATGAAGGACCGGAAATCCACCGCCTCGTAGCCGGACACCGAGCCCCCCAGCCCCAGGCCCCGCCGGCCCGCGGGCGCATAGCGCACGGACTGGGCAATGTGCCTGGCGGTCGCTCCGTTCCGCACGTTGGGAGTCATGATGCCCAGGGCTCCGGCGTCCAACATGCGCGCGATGAAGTGGTATTCCGGCATCGGCACCCGTACCATCGGCGTTACGGAGGTGCCCCGGAACCAGGCGATCAAATCGGCCACCTGCGCGGCCGAAAAGGGTCCGTGCTCCATGTCGATGAGGACGAAGTCCAGGCCGGCGGCCTCCGCCATCGAGGCCATGCCTCGGGTTCCGAATTCCCAAATCATGTGGCCGACCGGAACCCTGCCTTCCGCCAGGCGGGTCTTGAGATTGTTGCGCAACATGTCCGTGGGCTCGTTGTCGGGTTTCAGTTCAGAAGGGCCTTGAGGTGTGCCACGGCGTCCGCCAGGGGCAGGGTCGTCTGGTCACCGGTCTCCAGGTCCTTGACCGACAGTTCGCCGGCTTCGGCCTCGTTGGTTCCGACCAGGGCCACATAGCGGATTCCCTGGCTTTCGGCATACCGGAACTGTCGGCCCAGGCGGCCGGCGGCCGGGTACAGGTCCGTGCGGAGGCCGGCTGCCCTCAGCAGGTTTGCCGCTCGATGCACATGGCCGGCCACGGCCGCGTCCATCTGGGCTGCCAGAACCTGCGGACCCCGCTCCACCCCTTCGCCAAACATGGCTCGGTCGGCCATGATCAGGAGAATCCGCTCCAAGCCAAAGCTGAAGCCACAGGCCGGCACCGAACGGCCTGAGAACATGCCCAGGAGATTGTCGTAGCGCCCGCCGCCGCCGCCGGAACCCGGAAAGTCGGGAAACTGCACTTCGTAGATGGCGCCGGTGTAGTAGCCGAGGCCCCGGGCCAGCAGCGGGTCGATGCGATAGCGGCCGGCCGCGGGTCCCGCTGCCAGCAGGTCGGTCAACCGCTTCAGGTCCGCAACCCCGTCCCCTGCCGGACCGGAGTCGCCCAGCCAGTCGGCCAGCACGGTTAGCAAGGCCTCCGTGGACACCACTTCCGACATGTCGGAGGCCATCGTCAGGAAAGTGTCGCCGGCGGCCGGGGCAATGCCGCGCTCCGCCAGTTCGCGCCGTACGCCGTCCAGTCCGATTTTGTCCGCCTTGTCGATGGCCACCATGGCCTCGCCGGCGAGGTGTTCGGGAATACCGGCCCGGGCCAGCAGCCCCGCGAGTACCTGGCGGTGGTTGAGCCGCAGCGTGAAGTCGTCCGCCTGTTGAAATCCCAGGCGGTGCAGACTTTCGGCGGCGGCACCCAGCACGTCGGCTTCGGCGTCCACCCCCGCGACGCCGACGACATCGACATCGCACTGGCTGAATTCCCGGTAGCGGCCGCGGGCTGGCCGGTCGGCGCGGAACACCGACTGAATCTGGTAGCGCTTGAAGATGGCGGGCAGGTCGGCCTGATGGGCTGCCATGACCCGGGCCAGGGGGACTGTCAAGTCGTAGCGCAGGCCCATGTCGGCCAAGTCGTCCGGCCGCGGGTCGGAAGCCAAGGCCCTGTCCAGCTTGGCCCCGCGCTTGAGAACCTTGTACATGAGGTTCTCGCCCTCTTCGCCGTATTTGCCCTGCAGCGTTGCGAGCCGCTCCAGGGCGGGAGTCTCCAAGGGCAGGAAGCCCCAGGTGCGATATACCTCCTGGATCGTGTGAATCACCGCCTGTCGGCGACCGGCTTCCACGGGCAGAAAGTCGCGCATGCCACCCGCAGGGGCATTGTTCTGAGTTGCCATGGGGTGTCTAATTCCTTGAAGTCCGGCGTGTCAACCTGTGGAATGCAGCCCTGTGCCGAGGACGCGCCAGTAGCTGTGGATCCGATCGCGCCGCAGCGCAACGCGGTGGCCCACCAGGAGCTTGGCGAATTCCAGCCCCAGTTGCAGGGCGAACTCGCACAGCAGGAACCGGCGCAGGAGCTCGGCCCACAATACGCCGAAGTGCTTGCGGTAGTAAAGGACCTTGCTGGTGTTGAAGATGATGTGGGTCTGGGCCGGCACCTGATCCGAACTGACCCCGCCGTGGTGAATGATATCCGCCTCGGGGCAGTATTGAATGCGCCATCCTGCCTCCCGGATGCGCAGGCAGAGGTCGGTTTCCTCGCTGTACATGAACAGGCGTTCGTCGAATCCGCCGACTCCCGCCAGCACCTCCCGCCGCACCATCAGGGCAGCGCCCTCCAGCCAGTCCACCTCCTGCCGAAAGTCGTCCGGCCATTGCCGGCAGTGGTAGCGACGGGCCCACGGGTTCTCGGGCCAGGCACGACCCAGCCATGTGCTTTCCCAGAAGCCGGTCAGGCGCTGGGGGAACCGACGCCGCGACGGTTGCAGCTCGCCGTTGCTCCGTACCAGGCGTGGTCCCACCAGGCCCACATCGGGACGACCCCACAGGGCCCGGTGCAATTCACGCAGGGCGGCGGGGCTGACCAACGTATCCGGATTTACCAGAAAAACCGATCGGCCGCGGGCGGCGCGCCATCCGATGTTGTTGCCCCGCGAGAATCCGGTGTTGTCCTGCTGCGGCAGAAACCGAACCCAGGGAAAGCGGCGCGGGATCAGGTCCGGAGTGGCATCGCTGCTGGCGGCATCGACCAGCACCACCTCGAACGTCAGATCAGACTGCCCGGCTTTCGTGGAGGGCAGTTCACGGACATCGGCATCGTCCGCGGGGCGGCTGTGCGCTTCCAGTTCGTCCAGGCAGGCACGGACATGGTCCCAGACATTCCAGCTGACCAGGACCAACGACAGGTCCGGGACGGTGCGTTCCGCGTTCTCGCCCGTTCGGTTCATCGTGTGAACGGCTTGATGCGATCCGGGGAGCGGGGTTCGATGGGCTGCAGAATTTCCAGGCGCTGCGGGGTGAGCCGCTGTTCCAGTTCCGGCGACAACTGGTAGTTGAACCGTGTCCGCAGCGTCCGCGGCGAATAGCGGTAGATGACGGCGCGCCGGTAGCCGGGATTGGTCCGTTCCGCCGATCCGTGGGTGACGCAGTCGGCGAAGAACAAGGCGTCGCCCGCCTTGAGATAGACCTCCCGGGCTCCGTAGGCGGTGCCCGCCGCTTCCCGTTCGTCGACCGCGGCGATGATGCCTTGGCCTTCCCGCACCAGACGGGGATGGGCCAGCGTGGCCCGGTGGCTGCCGGGCACGATGGAGGTGGCCCCGTCGCCCGGTCCGATGTCGCCCAGCGCCATCAGGATGTTGATCTGCCCCACCATCCACTCGCCCGTGTTGGCCTGTCGGAAGGTGAAGTAGAACAAGGGCGCGTGGCCGCCGCTGTGAATCCAGAGAAAGCCGCCCGGTCCCCGCACGTTGAGAAGGTTTTCGTGGATCGACAGGCCGTTGACCTCGTTGACATACCGCTGCACGAGCGGCAGCCAGGCGGGATAGTCGATGAGCCGCTCGAAGACCGGTCCGCCTTCCACGATGTTCTGGAAGTTGACGCCGTCGTCCTCGCTGTAGCTGTGGGTCTCCACATGGCCAATCCACGGATCTTCGTCGGCACGCTCGGTTTTGGGCTTCGGATCCTTGACATAGGCCCAGTGGTCGTCGACCCACTGGTTCATCTCGTCCAGGTCCTGCTTGGCAATGGCCTGGTCCAGGATCATGTAGCCGTGCAGATCGAACATGTAGTCCACAAGTTCGGGATCGGTGTCGGCGGTCACGCGCGGATGTTGGAAGTTCTCCATGGCGGCCTTTGAATGGTGCCGAAGGATCGGCGGTTGTCCCAAGTGTCGGTATTCAGGATACAGGACGGGGGGCCGCAGCCGACCGCGCGGACCGGCCGGCACCGGGATGTTCAGGCCCTGCGCCGAAGGATTTCGTTGCCCAGGGCCGTCAGTGCCTGCCGGCCTTCCGAGTCGGGGAAGAGGTCGAGGCAGGCCAGGCCCGCATCGACGTGACCGCGTGCCACGCGATACGACTCCCGGATGGCATCCGAGGCACAAACGTCCGCCACGAAGCTCCGGATGCGATCGGCCCAGACCGCGGGTTCCCGGTTCCGGTAGGAACTGGCCTCCCGGATGTCGGCGATGAGCATCTCCCGGTCGGGATGGCCCTGCACGTAGAGGAAGAAGGGCAGCGTGCAGTGTCCGCTCAACAGGTCGCTGCCGGCCGGTTTGCCCAGGTCCGCTTGGTCGCCGGTGTAGTCGAGGATGTCGTCCACCACCTGAAAGGCAAGGCCGAACCGTACGCCGAACTGCTTCAGGCGACGGACCCGGTCGGCGCTGAAGCTCTGCAGCAGGGCCGCGCCTTCGGTCGCAACGCGGAAGATGCTGGATGTCTTGCAGGCTATGCGGTGGAAGTAGCTGTTGCGTGCCAGCTGAAACTCGTGCATCGCGTGCATCTGCAGGATCTCGCCCTCGACCAGTTCCCGCAGCGTTTCGCTGAACACCTGAATCACCCGGGCATGTCCGGTCAATGCGATGAAGTGGGAGGCCTGGCCGAACATGTAGTTGCCTGCCAGGACCGTGGATCCCTGCGGCCAGACCGAGTTGAGTGTCGGTGCCCCCCGGCGCAGCGCCGAACCGTCGATGACGTCGTCGTGTACCAGTGTGGCCGTATGCAGCATCTCCACGGCCGCGGCCAGGGCGATCACGGAGTCGGGCAGTTCCACGGTGTCGCGGGTCGGGACCAGCCCGGCGCACAGCAGTGCCATGGCGGGCCTGAGACGCTTGCCGCCGCGGGCCAGGATATCCCGGTAGGCCTTCCTCAGGGATGTCAGGGTCGTGACATCCCGGTGTGCCATCATCGCCTCCACCCGCGCCAGGTCCCCGGCAACCGGCTCCAGCAGGGAAACCAGATCCGAACGCGGCGGTGCGGCGGCCCCGGGAGAGGTCGTCATGTTGTCGGCACCGGTCTAGGCAGGCCGAAGCACCGCATGGCATTGGCGGTCGTGGTGTTGGCAATTTCGGTTGCGGTGCAGCCGCACAGCTCCGCAATCCGGTCGCACACCAGGGGCAGCAAGGCCGGTTCGTTGCGCCTGCCCCGGTGGGGGTGGGGCGCCAGATACGGGCAGTCCGTCTCCAGCAGGAGCTGATCCAGCGGCAGTTGGTGCACCAGGGCATGTGTGTCCCGTGCATTGCGGAACGTGACTGGGCCGCCCAGGCCGATCATGAAGCCCAGATCCCGGGCCGCCCGGACGTGGGACAGCTGTCCGCTGAAGGCGTGCAGGACCCCGCGCACCGGGCGGCGGGCCAGAGGACTGCCCCTGAAGCCGGCGGACTCCTGCCATTGGCACAGGATGGTCACAACATCCTCCCAGGCATCGCGGCAGTGAATGACGACTGGCAGGTTATGGGTTGCCGCAAGGTCCAGTTGGCTGCGGAAGGCCTCCTTCTGGACCGGTTTGTTGTCCGACCGGCGATAGTAGTCCAGGCCGATTTCGCCCACGGCGACCACGGCGGGATCCGACATCATCCGTTCCAGCATGCGTGTCCAGCCCAGCGGGCGGTGGTCGATCCATTGGGGATGGAAACCCACCGCGACCTTGATGTCGCCGTGGGTGCGGGCGAGGGCAATTGCGTCGGCTGAATCCTCGTGGTTGGTTCCGACGTGGACCAACCAGCGAACGCCGGCACGCCGGGCCCGGCGCAGGACTTCCGGCCGGTCCGCGTCGAATTCGGGAATTGCCAGGTGACAGTGTGTGTCAACGACGGCAGCGGGTGCCGGTTCCGGATAGGGCTTTCGGATACGCTGTTCAGACACCTGTCAGCGCGACGCCGTCGTCAAGGACACTGTCGGTGGCCGCGGCATCGGAAATCTCCGTGTAGACACGGATCAGCGGTTCTGTGCCCGAAAACCGAATCAGCACCCAGCCGCCATCCTCAAGCTTGAACTTGTAGCCGTCCGTACGATCGAGGCCGGTGACTTGGCGTCCACCCAGGGTCAGGTTGTCCATGCTGACATGGTCCAAGGCGGCTACGGCGGCCTGCTTCATGGCATCGTCGGCCAGTTTCAGGTCGCGGCGGGCGTAGTGGTGGGTGCCGGTGATGGCGAACAGGTCCTTGATGAGTTCGCTGGGTCGGCGGCCCGTGCGCACCATCAGGTCCAGCAGGCACAGATTGGCCAGAATGCCGTCCCGTTCCGGTACGTGGTTGCGGAAGGCGTAGCCGCCGCTCTCCTCGCCGCCGATCAGAGCCTCGGTCGACAGCATGGCCGGCGCCACGTACTTGAACCCTACGCCGGTTTCGTGCACGGGTACGCCATAGTGCTCGCCCAGGCGATCCAGCATTGAGGTGGTGCTCAGCGTTTTGACGATCGGACCCCGCTCGCCGCGCACTTCCAACAGGTAGTAGGCCAGCAAGCCGAACACGCGCAACTGGTCGACGAACCGGCCCTGTTCATCGCCAAAACCGCACCGGTCCGCGTCGCCGTCCAGGATCAGCGTGCAGTCGGCCCGGGCCGCCCGGGCGGCCGCCAGGCCGGCGTCCACGTTGGGTGGAATCGGTTCCGGCCGCTGCATGTCGGGGAACAGGGGATTGTGTTCGCCGTGGATTTCGGACACCTGGATGCGGCCCCCGTCGAGGAAGCGCGGCAGCCAGCCTGCGCCGTTGCCCCACATGGCATCCACCTGCACCGTCAGATCGGCCGCGCGCAGGGGTTCCAGGTCCACCAGTTCGGCAATCCGCGCGCGGTACGCCGTCCCCGGATCAAAGTAGCGGACGGACCCGTCCGCCAGTGCCTGGTCCAGGTCCCGGCTTTGGATGTGGGCCCGGCTGTCCATGGCCGGGATGCAGGCTTCGATCCTGCCGAGCTGCTCGGGCGGGACCGCGCCGCCGGTCTGGTCCCGCACCTTGAAGCCGTTGTCGGCCGGCGGATTGTGGCTGGCCGTGATGTTGATGCCGCCGAGCGAGCCGGTGTCCGCAATGCCGAACGAAATGATCGGGGTCGGTGTGGGACG
>CAZMKQ010000007.1:24007-51473 GCA_964566955.1 uncultured Caldilineaceae bacterium
CTTCCGCGGCGCCGGCCGCAAAGGCATCGCTTTGGAAACGGCGGTCGTAGCCAATCACCACCTGGCCGCGCCCCTGGTCGGGCCGGTGCTTCAGCCAAGTCGCAAATCCCTGTGCACACCGCCGGACGTTGGCAAAGGTGTAGTCGCGGGCAATCTGGCCCCGCCAGCCATCTGTACCAAAGCGGATCGCATCCATGAACTGCCCTGCAACCAACGAGGCACCCCCATATCGCCGGGGGTGCGGGACTGGCCGATCGTATCACAGGAATTCGGGTTTGGATCCGGGACTGCCAAGGTGGTTCGTGTGCGAATGTAAAGGGTTCAGCGACAACACCCGCGTGCACTTCCGCAAGGAGTTCACAGTGCTAACATTCCCGCCGTCTGGCAGGTTTTCGCAACCGGATTTTGCTCATGGATATTACGTGGCACGGCGCCAATTGCGTCAGCTTCAAGGAACGCACCACTATGGTTCTCTACGATCCCTGGGAACCGGTGCCGGCACCGGACGCGGTCGACCAAAGCTCGTTGTTTGACCAGGCTGAACAGGTGGCGGACAGCGAGCCGCAGCCCGCGGCTTTGCAACCGGATTTCAATTCCCAGCTTGTGGTCTCCAGCCGGCCCGTGACGGACGAGGACGTGCTGGACGGTCTGCCCGGCCAGCCGCGCGTGGTGGCCAGGCCCGGGGAGTTCGAGGTCCGGGGCACCTATGTACAAAGCTTCCGCGTGGCACCGAAACCGGAGGACCAGGCCGAGCCGGATTTCAGCCAATTGCGCATGGCGCACCACATGGACTTCGGCACGGTCCGGATCACACACCTGGCCATGCCCCGGGCGGTGTTCCGGCCCCGGGATCGACAACTGGTCGGCGCCCTGGTGGACAACCGGACCGACATTCTGATTTTGCCGATTGGCTCGGGCGCCGACAAGGACATGGCCTGGGTGATGGACATCTGCCGGCGTCTCGAACCCAGCTACTGCATTCCCGTGGACTGGCAAGAGCCCGACTTGGAGGAAGTGTCCCAGGCCCTGCGCACGTTGGGCACCATCAACAGCGAACCCCAACGGCGCTTTCGCACCACCCGGGGCTCCAAGGCCGCCGACAATCTTGGCGGCATGACCACGGTGATTCTGGCCGAGACCCCCGTCGCGCGCCGGTGACGGGACAGGCCGTTCTCGAGGCTCGGTGGAGTCAGTCCCTGCCGGCCGCACGCTTGGCGCGTGCGGTCAGGTAGTCTGCCGCCCGGTTCGCCTGATGCCGCAGCCAGGCGGCGCGCAGGGGAGCCTGAATCTCCCGCCAACTGTGTTCGGCGGCCGACTCGTCCGGTGTGCTGAACCCTCCGGGTCTCAGGCGCGCGAACCGCAGCCGCGTGTAGGCCTTGCCGATCTGCCGGATTCCGGCCGCGGCCGCGGGGATGTGTCGCGCAAGGACCCCCGTGCGCTCCATCGGCGTGGCCGTCGGTGGCACCGGCAGTTCCAGCGAGTGCGCCCACCTGAGCAGGTTGCGGTACATGCCGTTCAGACGGTGATCGACCAGGGGATCCGAGTCAGCGCCGGTGCGCCGACCGCGCAGGGCCAGTACGGCCAGCAGGACAAGGGCGGCGGCGCCTGCGGCCAAGGGTACATACGGCCGGGCCCGATCGTAGGGCGTGGTCAGCCCCGGGCCGGCCGGGTCCGGATTGAAGGCCTCGTCATCCAGGATGCCTTCTTCCGGCAACTGCGCGGGCGGATCCTCGGACGGTCCGTCCCGGGCCGGTTCCGAATCCGGTCTTGACTGCAGGGCGGCCGTTTCCGGAGCACCGCCCGGTGCGCGCACCAGTTCACTTTCGCCGGCGGTGGGTTCGAATTCGATCCACCCCAGGCCGGGGAAGAACACCTCCACCCACGAGTGGGCATCCTCGCCGGTGACCAGGAACGATTCGGTTTCGGGTTCCCAGATTCCTTCGGCGTAGCCCGCGGCCAGCCGCGCGTGGATGCCCAGGGAGCGGAGCATCAACACCATGGCGGTGGCGTAGTAGTCGCAGTAGCCGCGCTGGATGTCGAACAGGAACCAGCTGACCGGATCCGCGTCCGGAGGCGGCGACGGGATGGATTCGTCGTAGGCATAGCGGCGCAGCGCAGCCTCGATTGCCTTGGCTTGGGCATACCGGGTGTCAACCCCGGCCGTGATCAGGCGCGCCGTGTCGGCGATGCGGGCATCCAGGTTCTCCGGCAACTGCAGATACCGGTCGTCCAGCAGCGAGGGCACGCCGGCATCTGCCTGGGCCAGGTCCCACTGGGTCACATCCGGCAGGGATGACACCAGTTGATACTCCGTGCCGGGCTCCAACCGCGTGGCGGATCGAAGGTGTTGCAGTTCCCAACGGTCGGGAGCCTCCTCCGGTTCGGCTTCGGCAACCGCGCCTTCCGACAGGGGGACGGTTCCGCCCGGCCACGTCTCGTAGTTGGCCACAACCGGCAGGGACAACTGCCGGATGTCGGCGGCGCCCAGGACGACATGGCCCAGGTCGCTCAGCGGGGTCACGGTCTGGATGCGTTGGTTGCGCAGCCGCCAATCCGGCGCCGGGAACGTCCGGAGGGCGGGCAGCCGGACCCGTGCCGTTCCGGTGCTCAGCCAGGTGCCGTCCACATAGCTGTCGTAGACATTGGCGCGCCAGTACCGTCCGTCCGCCGTCTCCACGCGCATGATCGGTTGCTGGCTGGAGTTGCGGGGACCGCCCAGCGACAGGGAGGCATCGAATGCCGAAGCGCTCGGCCGAATCTGCCTGCGCACCCCCTGGTTCCAGTCGCTCACGTGGTTCGTGACGGACTCCCAGACCTGGCTGGCAGGTTCCAGCAGGAGGCTGAGGCGGGGCAGCGCACCCAGGCCGGGGACCGCCCAGGCAATCCCCACCACCAGGACGCTGAACAGCAGACCGTTGCGCATCAGGTCGAAGACCATGTCCTGACTGAAGCGAACCCGTTCGCGCACCCACTGCTCCTGCAGCCGTGTCAAGTGGGAATTGGTGAGGAGCAGCAGCGCCGTGAACAGGAAAAATACGTAGATTGCGGTCAGGGGTTCCGGCGCATAGTACGTGTTGACGGAGGCCACGGCGCAGGCTGTCAGCGTCGCACTCCAGGATTGCCCGTAGCGCAGGGATGTCCATATGCCGAAGTAGGCAATCCACCAGAGCAGCCAGGCCATGTTCAGCAGGAAAACGGTGTTGAGGCTTACCGGCCGTCCCGCCAGGATGGCCTGGAACCAGTCGCCCCACTGGTCCAGCAGGAAATAGGCCCGGGCCTGCATCAGCGTGCGGCCCTGAATGATCATGCCCTCGACATTGGCCTCGGGAATGGTGCTGCTCACCAGCAGCACGGCAAACGAGAAACTGGCCAGCAATCCGAAACCGATCATCGTCCACGGGCCGGTTCGGGACCAGGTCGCGGCCACTCCGCAGAGCAGGGCGCTGGCGGTTACGGTCAGGAACACCCCCGATCCGGTAAGTGTCCATTGGGCCGCCGTGAAGAGCAGCGCCATGGTCAGGTACACGATGCACAGCAGGGCCGTGTGCAGACCGGCGCCGTTGGCGGGCACAAAGTGCCGGCGCGGCTGTGAGGTTGGCGCTTGAGGGGGCAGGCTGCGAATCGACATCAGACGGCAGCCTGTTCCCGTTGCCCGGAGGCCGGCGCCCCGGCCAGCAGCCGGCCCATGCGCACAGCCGCAAAGGACACGGCCGCGGCCGTCCATATCAGGACCAGGCCAAGGCGCAGTGGGTCCGGGTGTCTTCTGGTCCGCGTGGCCTGAACAAACGGCTCCAGCCGACTGCCGAGCCACACGGTGTCGTCGGTGGAAATGCCGGAGCCGTCATCCAGGCTCACCAGCACGAGGGTGTTCTCGGCCAGCGCTCGCCACGCGGCTGCGGTGTTGGCCAAATGCCCCTGCCTAATCTTGGCGGCGGTGTCCGAGGCACCGCCGCTCGCCAACTCGACAAGCCGATTGTCCAAGGATACGGCCTTCGCTTCCCAAAAACCGTACACCTCGGTCAAGTCCAGTGTGTAGTCCCAGCGCACCTGGTTGGCCACAAGACCTGTGTTCTTGATCGTGGACGGCCAGGCGGTCCTGAGGATTTGGCGCAGTAGCAGCCACTCCGAGTCGGGCGCCATCCGGTCGGCCAAGCGCGTCGCCGCGTCGCGGTCCCTTACCGTAAGGTTGAGTTGAAGCCGATCGGTTTGCGGATGAACGGCTTCCGGATCGCGGGTCGCGGACCAGTCCAGGGATGCGTCGTTGCCGACACTTGCCACCAGACGCCGGAGACCGGCCAATGCGGTGTCGAGCCGGGATCGCTGGGCGGCCTCCGACCAGGCAATCAGGTCGATTGCCAGCTGTTGCGTGCCGGCGGAGACATCAATGCGCCAGCCGGAGAAGAGGGGGATCAGTCTGGCATCCGGCAACAGGCTGGGATCCAGGATGCCCTCCCCTTCCACGGCGACGGCTTCCGCAACCGCACCGGCACCCAACAGTTGCAGGGCTTGTTCCGTGGCGGTTTCCGCCTCGAGGCGGGCCACGCGGTCGGGATTGGCGAACTCCTGCGGGAGTTCCTCAAGCGCGGCCAGGGCCTGGTCAACCGCCGGCCAGTTCCCATCGTGGGTCGCCTGTCGAACCTTGGTGGTCAGTCCCTCCTCGATCCAGCGGATCAGTTCCTGCCTTTCCATGGTCCGTTCCCCGGGCAGGCGCGCCATGGCGGCGCGGGCATGGTCCAGGGCCAGGTCCAGGTAGTGGCTGTCCGCCCGTCCGCCGCTGCCCGTGATCCGGGAACGGTACAGGCGGGCCAGTTCATAGTGGGCTTCTGTCGGTCGCTCCGCCATCGCCTCCAGAAACGCGGCCAGGGCCTGGTCGTAGTAGAGGCGTCGTTGGTCGCCGGGTTGGTCCGATGCCGAGTACAGGGCGTGGAAGCCCTGGCCCAGGGCAATCCAGTCGCCTGCGGCTTCGGCTGTCCGAATACCGTCCCAGGCAACCCGGTGAATGAACCGGATGGCCGGGCCCTGCCACGGCAGGGCGTTTTCCCAGTGCCAGCGGATTTCGTTCGGGTGTTCCACATGGCCCTGCGGCCACAGTACCTGAAGGTTGCGCGGCGAAGGCACGAAGTCGGTGAAGATGCTGATGCGCGTGCTGTCCGGCGGTGTGCTCCAGCGCCTCAGTGGTTCGATCGGATAGGCGACCGAGGGAAAGATGCTGGTGCTGCCGGTGAGTTCGTAGGACAGTTCCAGTTCAATGCGTTCATCCGGCGCCAGCACCATGACGGCGGACGTCGGGTTGTCCGCGATCTGTACGAGCGGCCAGGGGGATCCGCCGCGTCTCAGGACCGGTGGTCCCGTCAGGACCAGCGCCTCGGCGGGGGTTTCCGAGGCGGGTTGGATGTGGAGCGTCAACTCGGCGGGTTTGGTCTGTTTGTTGTGGAGCTGGTACGAGGCGACCACGGTGCGGGTTGTTTCGTAGCCGAGGGATTGGTCGATGCGGATTTCGGCGACATGGGCCAGCATCTGAATGCCCGTGGGATCGCGTGGCACCAAATACAGGTGGCGTGCGCCGGCAGGGCCCTGGCCCTGGGCGTGCGCCGGCAGCCCTGCCGTCAGGCTGCAGGCCAGCAGGACTGCGACCAGTAGCCGTCTGTGAAGGGCCGGGCGGCCGAGTCGGAGAAGCTGCATGACTTGTGGTTGGAACGATCGCCGGGTGGGACGCGGCGGGGAAACGCAGGCATGTACCCTAGAATCACGCACCGTCGTCGGACAGGCAAGGTGCTCCTGGTGTTCGCTCGCGCACCATGGGCACGTGCTGCCGATTGTAATCCGCTTCGAGGTCCTTTTGTGTTCAAGTTCCTGATGTCCTGGGATATCCAACCCGGTCGCGAGCGTCCGTACGAGGAGTTCATGCTGCGGAACTTCCTGCCTGCGATCAAGAAGCTCGGTTTGGAGCCGAGCGACTTCTGGTACACGCTGTGCGGGGACGGCCGTCAAATCCTGATGGGCTGCACGATTCGAGATCGGGATGAGCTTTGTTCCATCCTGGACAGCGAAACGTGGCACAAACTGGAGAAGCGATTGTCCACCTTTGTGGACAACTACACCTACAAGGTGGTTGTTTTGGACGAGGGTTCCTTTCAGATGTAATCGGAAACCGGTCCATGCAGCCGGTTTCGGCTACCATCTTCCACGGCAGTCCGGACACCAACCATCCGGTCACATCGATTACCCGCCCGGCGTCCGTGTCTGCTCGAGGCGGTTCCATGTCGCCCAACTCCTCCCAGAATGTTCCGCATCCATCCCGCCGCCGCACTGTTCCATCGGGTCCGTTGGTTCGGCCTCGCGTGTCTGGTCCTCCTGGCCGGCTGCACGGCCGATCCGGAGATGCGGGCCGTCATCGAAGAGGAACTGGCGGCGGCCTTCCAGCAGGTGGAAGCGCCCCCTGCGACCGAAAGCCCGGCGGAGGCCGTCCCGGAGCCGGTGGCTGAGGAGGCATCGGGGGCGTCCGCCCCTGCGGCGGTGCAGGTGGGTTTAACGGACGACGGCTGGCCGTACATGGGCTCCCCCGACGCATCGGTGGTGGTGACCGAGTATTCGGACTTCCATTGTCCGTACTGCGGGCGCCACGCCAACGAGACGTTGCCCAGGATACGGACTGAACTGATCGAAACCGGCCTGATCCAGTACGTGGTGAAGGACCTGCCCCTTGAGAGCATTCATCCTCAGGCACGGCTGGCCCATCGGGCCGCCTGGTGTATGGGGCTGCAACACGTGGAGGCGTTTTGGTGGATGCACGAAGCCCTGTACTCCACCCAGTCGCAGCATGCCCGCAACGGGGATCCCGTTCCTTTCTTCGAGGCTCTGGCCGCGGGGTACAACGAACAGCCCGACATGGACGCAACGGTGGACCTGGGGGCCTTTGCGTCCTGTCTCCTCGATGTCACCAACGATGTGGACCAGCGCATTGACGAGTCGATTGGCAATGCCCTTGATTTGGGCATCCAGGGCACCCCCACCTTTACCATCCATCTGCGGGGGGATCCGGGACAGTACATGGTCCTGCGGGGCGCCCAGCCCTACGAGCGGTTCGCGGATGCCGTGTTCAATGCCGAACAGTACGTGGCCGAGGGCGCCGGTGTCGATCCGGAGGAGGCCGACACGCCCGACTCGCTGCCGTTCTGGCTGTCGGCACAGGGCTTGACGCCCCTGATTCTGTGGGGCCAGGTGGATGCCGAAGGTGCATCGTCCGGCGCCTGGCACGGCTTGACGCAGGCGGGGGACTTCTTCAAGGGCTCACCGCTGGCCGAGGTTGTCGTCTTTGAATTCAGCGACTTCCAGTGTCCCTATTGCCAGCGGCATACGGCAACAGTGCAGGAGGAACTGGATGCGGCCTGGGTCGACACGGGCCGCATCATGTGGGTTTACAAGCATTTCCTGCTGGACAGTTCCCGGTGGTCCGGTACCGCGGCCATTGCCACCATGTGCGCCGGCGTGCAAGGACGCTTCTGGGATCTGCACCACCTGCTGTTTGAGGATCCCGCCGCCTGGAGCCATCGGGGCGTGGACGAGGAGTTGGACAACTTCGGTGCATCCCTGTCGCAGGCCGACCCTGCCGGCTGGCACCGGGCATCGTTGCCGCCCGAGGTCGAGGAGGGGCGCGCCCCGCTCGACGATCTGGCTGTGCTGCCACTGTCCCTGCTGGCAACCTTCGATGAGGAAGCCTACCAGGAGTGCCGCGCCACCACCGGCATGGAGCTCATCGACATGTTCATGGCCCAGGTACAGGGGGTTGTGCGCGGCACACCCACGTTTGTGATCTGGCATCGGGACTACGGTTTGCTGGCCCAGCCCATCGTGGGCACGCTGCCGGTTGAACAGTTCCAGTCGGTGTTCGAGCAGCTATTCGCCCAGCTGGCCGCCCTCGAAGCGGCGGGTTGACGAATTCCAGCGGCAAAGCGCTGCCTTTAGAATCGCATTGGGTTTGTAAATCAATTGGGAGCAATTCAAGTGGACGATTTCCTTCCTGAACGGCAGGCAAGCGGAAAGCCCGGCCCACCCGTCTCGGTCCGGCGCGGGAAGTTTGCCTTCCTGTTGCCGGTCCTGCTGTGTGCGGCCCTGATTGCAGTCAGCTGTGGACCCGGTGCCGCGCCCGTGGCCGAGCCCGAGGATGATGCCGCGGTTCCGGAGGCGGCCGCCGCGGAGCCGGAGGAAGCAGACACCGCCAGCCGCGAACCGGCAGCCGAGGAAGCTTCCGCGGAGGCTGCGGAACCGGCGGAAGCTGCGGAAGTTGCGGAGGCCGAACCCGAACCCGCGTCGGATCCGGAACCGGTACCCGACGAAGCCGTGGTGGAGGAACCCCCGGACTGGACCACGCATGCCTTTGTGGACGGGGACTACTACGTCCTGGGCAATCCGGAGGCAGAGGTGTCCATATTGGATGCCGGGGATTTCCTGTGAGGAGCGTGCGCCTCGCACGTGTTGCGAGTGGAACCCCTTCTGATTGAGAACTATGTGGCGGCCGGAACCGTGAACCTGCGCTTCAACCATGTGTTGGACCACGGCGGGGCCAGCGAACGGGCCTCGGCGGCGGCCGAGTGTGCCGGTCAGCAGGACCCGTACAGTTTCTGGACCATGCACAACCATCTGTTCCAAAACCTCAGCAATCTGTTCAGCGCCAATGTTGATACGTACGTCGGATACGCCGACGGCTTGGGGTTGGACACGGACGCCTTCGGCAGTTGCATGGCGGACCCTGCCGTCCTGGACAAGATCAGGGTTCAGCACAACTACCGGACCAACGAACTGAACATACGGCGCCGACCCGCCTTCCTGATCAATGACAGTGTCTATCAGGGCGGGTTGCCGTACGATGCGTTCGAGCGTGCCATCGCGGAGGCCATGAACTGATATCCGGACCCCGAACCGCAGCGCGGTTCGGGGTGCATCCGGACTCGACAGTGCCGATGTCGGATTTATGGTCCGGTGTCGCGGTCTTGGGGGGCGACCGGGACGAGGCCCAACCCACTGGCAGTCCGGTACGACCGGCTTTGGCGGTATATCCTTGCCACCTGCGCAGACCCGAACGTGGCGACACCTTGGACCTGGGTGTCACAGACGTGTCCACCCTGTGCTCCCCGGTTGACAAGGGCAGGCAAAAGCCCAATCCACATGTTGGTACGAGGATTGGGCCGTCTGGTGTACGGGGCCGCCATTGCAGTTGTCCAGATGGACCCGGTCCCGGGAGGAAGTGTGAGGCGCGCCAGGACTACGGGGTGGGCGAGGATTGAAACTGGGATACGAACCCGCCGGAGTCCGTCCCTGCCGGCCATGGAGCCTGATCCGGGGTGCGCGGTCGCGTCTCCCCGTGGGTTGGTGTACATTGATCATCGACAATCGGGCCGCCGGCCGGTGGCCTGGCCTGAAAGAACGATGGAAAGGTCGATATGCACGCAGTCTTTGGCAGCCACCCTTTGGAATATCCCGGTGCCGACCTGGGCGATCTGCGCATCAGCAATCCGGACACGGACATCGACAGCCTGGCCCAAGTCCTGAAGGAGGATGGCTACCTGCTGCTGCGGGGTCTCCTACCCCGCGAACACGTGCTGGCCGGCAGGGAGGCGGTTCTGTCCTACATGTCGGAGAAGGAGGCGCTGACCCCGGGCACGCCCCTGCTGGAAGGGGTGATGCCCCGAGTGGGCAAGCGGGTACAGCTGATCAACAACCAGGACGTGGTGTCGTTGCCCGCCGTCAGCGGTGTGCTTGAGCATCCGCACCTGTTTCGGTTTTTCGAACGGCTGTTCCGGAGCGATGTCGCCACGTTCGCCTACAAGTGGCTGCGGGCCGTGGGCAACGAGCAGTACACGGGTGCCCACATGGACTTCGTCTACATGGGGCGCGGCTCCGATCGCCTGCACACTGTCTGGATCCCCTTTGGCGACATCGAGGTCGAACAGGGAACGCTGTGCGTGTGCGAAGGCTCCAACCACCTCGACTCGTTCGCGCACCTGCGGCAGACCTATGGCCGGTCGGACGTGGACCGCGATCGCACGGAGGGCTGGTTCACCAAGGAACCAATGGACATCACGGAGCAGTTCGGCGGCCGGTGGCTGACGGCGGACTTCCTGGCCGGCGACGTCATTCTCTTCGGCATGCACACGATGCACGCCTCGACCACCAACCTGACGAACCGCTACCGGTTGAGCTGCGACGTGCGCTATCAGCCGGCCGGGGATCCGATGGACGAGCGCTGGCGGCGCAACGGCATCGGCCATTCCGGCTATCAGGGCGAGGACGGTCCGCTGCGCACCATGGATGAACTGCGGAAGGAGTGGGGTCTGTAATCTTTCAAGCGGGGTTGGGGACGGAACGGCCGTACCGGGGCAGTATCAGGCCGCTGGTGATAAACCAGCCAAGATGGAGTGTCCCCAGAAGGCGGTGGAAAGGCAGGTCCTCCAACCAGATTCCGAGAGCGGCTACACCCGATACCGCCGCGGCCAGCACCATGACGATGCCTGCCGGGCCGGCCCGCCGGGTTCCGGCACCGACGAGCAGAATGGCCGCACCGGCCAGCGACATGCCGAGTTTGCCGAAGACCGCCCGGCTCTCTTCCAGGCCTGCAGGCGACAACGGATCCAGATTTCCCGCCATGATCGCCGGGACCGCCAATGTCTGGAGCATGGCAGTCAGGCTGCTGACCAGCCAGCAGATGCCGGCTGCCAAGATGATCCAAAACGAAATTCGACCCAACAGGGCGGGCCGGGTTTCCTGCCATCGGTTCCAGTTTGCGACCACGGCCACCAGGAGCACCGCCGCGGCCATCACGGACAACGAAAAGACGGCATGCCAGACGAAATGGCTGGAAATGGCTGCATATATTGCTTCCACTGTGTCCTGGTCCCGCTCGCTCAAGAGGCGCGAGCCCACCTGCAGGACCAGAGTGGCAGTGTAGGCAAGGCTGAGAATTGCGATCCGGCGAGGTTGGCTTGACTGCATGTTTGGGTAGCTCGGTCACACGGACTTGGCAGGGGCTTCCGGCGGCCGGATCTTGCATCCGTGCCTGTCAACGCCGATTATGAACCAGTGTACGCAGAACTTGCAGAGTTCGGTTCCAGACGAATGTTCCGGTTCCTGACAGCCTCGGGCGGTAGTGCGCGATTGCGGATCTGATGGCTGCTCGACCCATCCCCTCCCTGCTGGCCGCCGAGTTCCGGTTGCGCCAGAGGCAGTACCTGCTGTTGCTCAGCCGGGCCATGACGTCGCGCCTGGACATCGAGCGCACGGCGGAACTCTCGCTGGCGGCGGCGCTGGGCCTGATGAACTGCAAGCAGGGCCTGATTGCCATCCGGCCGCCGGTCAACCCCGACAGTGGCCACCAGCCGCATCCGGTGACCGCGTTCCACGGGGTGCCCGCTCGCCTGCAACCGGAGTTCGCGCCATTGACCACATCCCTGCCGGTGGACCTGCGGGCCACCGTCGCCCACACGCCGGGGCAGGGACCGGACATCGAATACATCGTGGAGTGGGACCGCGCCGACATGCTGAAGCGCATCTCCCAGGTGCGGCGCAACCTGGAAGGTGCCGGTACGGCCTTCCACCTCAATCCCAAGACCATGTTTCAGGCCCTGCATGTCGGGGACGAGATGCTGGGCTCGCTCTTTCTCTTCCGGGAGCGCGACGACTTCAGCCGCCTGGACCGCGAGGTGTTGGAGGGCTTCGTCATGCAGGCGTCCATTGCCGTGCGCAACGCCATTCTCTACCGCCGTCTGCAGGAGGAGCAGATATTGCTCCAGACCGTGATTGACAACAACGCGGAGGGGATCATGATTCTGAACGCGCGCGGCGGCGTGGTCAGCATTAACCGGGCCCTGGCCGACATCGTGCACACGGACCCGGCCGATGCCGAGAACCGGTACTGGATCGACGTCCTCGAACTCCACAACGTGACCGGCTTCGACTTCCATGCCCGGGGGCCTGCCGGCCTGCCGGCGCTCGGTTCGGTGACGTGCGAGGGGGATGTCCTGGTCGGGGGCGAGACCCGCAACCTGATGCTGGCCTACACCCCGCTGCGCGATGAACGCGGGGAACTGATCCACGTGATCGTGAACGCCACGGACATCACGCGGTTCAAGGAGGAGGAGAAACTCAAGTCCACCTTCGTGACCAACATCAGCCATGATCTCTAGACCCCGCTGACCGTCATCAAGGCCAATTTGGACCTGCTGGGCACGCTCGACAGTTCCTTGGAAGCCGGGCAGCGGCTGGAGATGCTGGAGACCTGCCTGTCGGAGGCGGATCGTCTGGAGCAGATGATCAACGATATGCTGGAAGCCGCCAAGGCGGAGGCCGGCGTACTCAAGCTGAACCTGCGGCCGGTGCCGGTGCTGGACTTCCTCCATGCCGTGGAACTGAGGGCGCGCAACCAGACCCGGGACCACGGGATTTCGTCGTTCCTGGATCTCCCGTCGGACACGGTCCTGCAGGCGGACGAGGGTATGCTGAACAGGGTGCTCGACAACCTGGTGGGCAACGCGATCAAGTATTCTCCGGACGGTGGCCAAATCACGATTGGCTGCAACCTCCACTGGAACGACGAGGACTGGATTGTGATCTGGGTGGCGGACGAGGGCATCGGCATTCCCGAGGGCGAGCTCCCCAGGATCTTCGACCAGTTCCACCGGGTTGATCAGAGTCCGGGCCGGCAGGCCAAGGGCACCGGCATGGGTCTGGCCTCCGCCAAGGCGATTGTCGAGGTCCACGGCGGCACTCTGGTGGCGAACAGCACTCTGGGCGAAGGTTCCACATTTGTGGTGACTCTGCCCCTGAAGGGGCCGGCGGCCCGGGAACCCGACCGGAACCGCTCCCGACCCCGGGATGCGGCCGGCCCGTCGGCAGTTCGGGACAGCACATCCGACGGACGTCCATGAACATCCATCTGACCCAACTGGGCTGCCGGCTCAACTTCTCCGAGAACCATCAACTGGCCCGTGCGCTGCAAGGCGCGGGCCATGTTGTCGTGCATCGTCCGGAACAGGCCCATGTGGCCGTGGTCAACACCTGTGCCGTGACCGTGGCGGCATCCGGCAAGTCCCGGCGCCTGATCCGTCACCTGCACCGTTCCAATCCCGATCTGCGAATCGTGGCCACGGGCTGCCATGCGACCCTTGAGCCGGCGGCCACCGGCCAATTGCCGGGGGTATGGCAGGTGGTCCCGAATCAGGACAAGGACCTGTTGCCGAGCCTGCTGCAGGCCTGGAGCGCCGAACTGCCCGACCTGGACACGCTGTTGCGTCTGGATCCGGATGCGTCGCCCCTGCCCCAGGATGCGGGCGGCCGGTCCAGAGCCTTCGTCAAGGTGCAGGACGGCTGTGAGAACCGATGCACATTCTGCGTGGTTACACTCGCCCGCGGGGCCGGTCGCAGCCGGCCCGCCAAGGACGTTGTGTTGGAGATCCGGTCGCTGGCGGCCGAAGGGTTTCGGGAGGCGGTGCTGACCGGCGTACACCTGGGCAGCTGGGGGCGGGACCTGGAACCGGAAGGTTTGCATCTGGCGGAGCTTGTGCACCGCGTCCTCTCCGAAACGGACATTCCCCGTCTGCGCCTGAGTTCCCTGGAACCGTGGGACATTCCCGAGGGTTTCTTCGATCTTTGGCAAACCTGGCCCGGACGCCTCTGTCCCCATTTGCACCTGCCGTTGCAGTCCGGTTCGGACAAAACCCTGCGGCGCATGGCCCGGCGCTGCACGCGGGCCGGCTTCAGGCAGCTGGCGGCGGAGGCCCGGGCTGCCGTTCCCGATGTGGTGCTGACCACCGATGTCATTGCCGGCTTTCCGGGCGAGACGGAGCGGGATTTCGACGACAGCCTGGAGTTCATTGAGGAAATCTCGTTCGCGGATGCCCACGTGTTTCCGTTCAGCGCCCGTCCGGGCACGGCGGCCGCTACCTTCGACGGACAGATGCCCAACGCCGAAAAGAGCCGGCGCGTGCGGGAGATTCAGTCCGTGGTGTCCGCCACCGGCGACAAGGAGCGCAGGCGCTTCCTCGATACCCGGCGCAAGGTGCTGTGGGAAGGAGATGGCACGATCCTGGATGATGGTGCCGGCACCCTTTGGCAGGGGTACACGGACAACTACCTCAGGGTGGAGACCGTGGTGCCGGTTGGTCAATCGCTGTCGAACCAGATCACGGACACACACCTGGTGGCCCTGGATGGGATCGTATTGCGGGGTCGGGTTGCCACAACATCCGGGAACCTTGTTTGAATAGGGTGTTCCGCAGATGACCTGGGAGGGTGGCCTGGCATCCTGTTCGATGGGTTCCGATGTTGGCCCTGTGATGACTGTGCAAATGCCCCGATCTGGCTGGAACTTCACAGTTCAAGGGCGGTTGCCAAGTTGCGCGGACGGTTGCAGCGTGCAGTCCTGATAGTGCGTGGCCGTCCCTGGAACCGGACTTTGTGACGATTCAGCTCGTTGCGTTCTTTTGGATGCAGGCTTCTCTGGTGAATCAATACAGGACGGCATAGAGCTTCAGCCCCTTGGAGGGCCAGGCTATTGATGAAATCTGCTCCTCCTTGAAGTTGCTCACGCACGTCGGAGACATCAACACTGCCCCCCTTGAGTTCAATGGGAACCGCCATCAGCGAGTCGTCGTCCACCTTGCAGAAAAACAGCAGGTAGTCACACCGCTTTCCCTCTATCCTATGAGCCTCAAATGCGTTGTCGGCATGAACCAGGACTCGTTGATCCGGGACTTTCTCCAAGGAACCTCTGCAGCCTTGACTCCTACAGGATCGAGCGAGATTGTCTGAACCTACCTGGACCCGGATCGCAGCGAGAACCTCGGAATCAGGCATGTTGGGCGTCGCTCCGGGATTCTTCCCACCTGTCTTGCAGACTGGCCGACCGGTTGTACAGTGCCTCCGCCACGGTTTCGTAATCCCGGGGCTCGATGCCTTCGGTACGGTCGTAGGGAATTTCCTCTACCGTAGAGAAGTCCGTTTCGGGTTTCTTGTGAAAGAGCCAGGTTCCCACCTCGTCGGGTTTGAGCCAATGCGGTCCTTGGATGTCCTCCGATTCGGGACTGGTCTCCAGTTCGCCCTCCCGAATCAGGTTGCCGATTTCCTTTAGCAGCCAATCACTGTGAGTTGTGATCACCACCTGCAGCCCTGCCCGCACCATGCGTCCCAGAAGTTGGGCCATGCTGGTTTGCGCGGCCGGGTGGAGATGGGCCTCGGGTTCTTCCATGATGAGCCAATCACCCTTGCCCATGACACCGCGCAGAAACAGCACTACGGGTGCCAACTCCGAAACCATGGACGAAGTGCGCGTCAACTCTATGTCCCCCTGTGCACCTTGGGGATGGTACACGAATTCGGGATAGGCTTTCGAGGATGTGCGACTGGTGCGGATTTGACCTTCCAACATGTCCCTCTCCATCTGTTTGGCCAGGCTTTCCATGGGTTTTGAACTTTTTCGCTGGTCTTGAAAAAGTATGAGCTTCTCCATGAAATCTGCCATCACTCCCGAAAAGGTTGGGATTTCGGGCAGTCGTTGCAAGCCGGCCCGGGTAGCCAATCTGACCAGTGAACTGGCGATTACCCGGTGACTCTGCATAATGCCACTGCGGGCTGCCGGTAAATAATGAGCACTTTGGTAAGACATATCCAGATCATTTTCCATGACCAGCCCTTCCAATAACATTTCTATGGATGGCCACATTTCCTCCTTGTCAAAGGATGTTGGAAAGAGGCGTGGATCAGGGAAAGAAGCAATCCGACTTCTAAAATCCGACCTATGGGAATTATCAGGCACCAGCAGCGGGTCTTCAATGAAACATTGTGGCAAAATTCCTGACTGTGAAACACGTGCCTGCAAATGCCACAGATCCTGACCCCGTTCACGAACATCAAGCTTGATTTCTGCCGTGTCAGCTGACGCGGACCAGCGGATCAGATTAGTGACGGTCTCCAAATCGAAACAGCGTTCCAGTTCAGTTTTCAGATCTGCTCCCAGGATTTTAACATCATTGAGAGGCGACAGGATGGCATTGCGTACATCGTATGGTAGATCTCGGAAACTCAAGGAGTGACTGCCCACATCTACTTTTTGGGATAGGGCTTGTTCAATGCCTCTGTTTTCGGGAAATCCACGGCTCCATTGCCAGAAGGGATAGTAGGAACTCAACAACGGAAGCCGGGGAATCCCCGCCAGCAGGCGGTGAAGGGCATAGAATAGAATGGCAAAGTAGGTCTTGCCTGAATTGCTGGGCCCCACAAAAACCGTCAGGGGCCGTAGGTCTACTTTTCCCTCCGCGATGGGACCGAAATCCGTTACCGAGAGCCGAATGCTCCTGTAGTCTGTCTCGGCACCGGGGATCGTCTGGGCCATGCAGCCACTCCTCTGGGCCACCGGGTTTCAACGGTAGGATCATATAGCAAGACCATATTGCGAAAGACTGTAAACATCCTAATGTTGCAGGTCTCCGTCCAGTGATCCCGGGATCCTCGCCTTTGTGTGTCGCCCGAAGCGATGCCGCCTCTTCTCGTTCTGCAGCGGCCCAACCAAATCCAGAGCCCCGTGTTGTAACCGCGGTGCACGCGCAGTCTTGCCATTTGGTTGCCGGGCAACCGACCGATGCTGCCGACCCGAAGACCTCACATCGTGCTGTCCTGTGGCGGTAGCCAGGGTTCGACCATGTATCTGAAAGCCTCGGGTTTGGGTGTCACCCCCAAACCCGGGCCTGCCGGCAGGTGGAAGTGTCCCTCCCGGCAGTCCATATCGGTGTCCACCAGCCGCAGATTGCGGTGGAAGATCGTGTGCTGGAACTCGTGCATGTCGAAGTTGGGGATGGCGACTGCGACATGCAGGCTGGCGGCTTGGCCTATGCCAATGCCTATGGTCGCATGCGGCATCACCCGGCAGTGGAAGGCATCAGCCAACTGACAGATGCGATGAAAGCCGGTGATGCCGGTGTGCAGCATTTCGGGTTGAATGATGGACACGCCGCGAGCCTCGAGGCGCGGCAGGTATTCGTGTACCGTGCGCAGCTCCTCCCCGGCCGCGACGGGAGTTTGCACGCTGCGCGCGACATGGGCCAGGCCGGCCACATCCTCGGGCTTGACGGGCGCCTCCGCCACCGCCAACCCGTGCGGCTCCATGCTACGGATGATCGCCACGGCCTCGCTGCCGGTGTAGCGCCAGTGGAAGTCCGCCAGGATTTGAGGATCCGGTCCAATCGCCTCCCGCACGGCCCTGATCTCGGCCAGTTCCCCCTCGTGTGCCACGGCACCGGCGAACTTGACCGCGCTGAAGCCCCGTTCCATCCAGTCCTTGGCGACGGCCGCCCTGGCCTGCAGGTCCGTTCCCGGCAACCCCGAAACGTAGGCGGGCAGCCGCTTCAGGCGCCGGCCGCCCAATAAGTGGCATACAGGCAGATCGAGCAGCCTGCCCCTAAGGTCCCACAGGGCCTGATCAATGCCCGCCAGGGCATCAAGCCAGAAACCGCCGAAGTAGCCGCGCACGCGGAGGCTGTCGTACAGATCGTCAAACACCTCGACAACCTGGTGGGGATGGCGGCCCACCACCATGGGTTCGGCCAGCTCCTTCACGATCGTGGCCACAATCTCCGGAGCCACGACACCGAAGCTCTCGCCCCAGCCCACCTGTCCCGATCGGGTCGTAACCCTGACCAGCACGGTGTGGTCGTGCACACTGTAGACCGTGCGGTTGCCGGGACGGATGAACAGGCCCTTTGCGTTCGGTTCAACGCCGTGTTCCAACCCTCCCAGATAGGGCGTGGGCCGGGGAATGCGCAGAGGGAATGCCTCAACGAGTTCGATGGTGTCCATGGCAGTGCCTGGAGTTCACATTGGAGCGGACATGGATGTTGGGTGGCCCGCCGACGGTTTCATGCCGCAGTTGGGGATCCGGATTGGGTTTGGACGGTCGTAACCCGCGTCCCGCGTCAGCCTACCAGAACCATCCCCGGTCCCAAACCGATGCCGAATCCGTTCCGGCCGCAGTCGGGAGGAGCGTTGAAGCCGCCGGATCGGCAATGTTTTTCGTGTGCTACGATTCGGTTCCTGCCTCAGAAATCACCATGGTGGATTCGTTACGGATGGCAACAGTCCTGATTACGGGCACAAGCGGGTTCATCGGGCGCGCCCTGGCTGCCCGTTTGCATCCGCGGCACGAAGTGTTGTGCCTCTCGCGCAAGGCGACTCCGGTCGACGGCGTGACCGCCTTCACCGGTGATTTTGCCAACCCCGACGACCTGGCCCGGTTGGACGGCAGCGATGTGGACGTACTGGTCCACTTGGCCGCCGTGACCGGAGGCTGTTCCGAAGAGGACGGGATCCGGGTGAACGTGCAGGGCACGCATGGCCTCCTCCGGTACCTGGTGGAGCACGGCTGTCGCAAGTTTGTGCTGGCCAGTTCGATCGCAGTGGTCGGTATGCAGAGCATTCACTTTCGCCCGCAGCAACTGCCCATTCCGGACGAACATCCCTGTCTCGACCGCGACGGCTACGGCTTGTCCAAGTATCTGATGGAAGAGGTAACCAGGTACTTGGGCCGTCAGAACCCCGAACTCGACATCATCAATATCCGCTTGGCTGCCATCATGCCCGACGATGCCAGGCCCGAACTGTTCTCGGTCGCCGACCCCCTGCGCGAGTGGGCCTTCGGTGCCTTGGCCCGCATGTATCTCAGTGATGCAATCGAGTGTTTCTCCCTGGCTGTGGAACGGCCGCATCGGCCCGGCGTGCAGGTGATGAACGCCGTGGCCGCCACAGCCTGCACCGCCGATCCCGTGCCCGACCTCCTCAAGGCCTGGTACGGGTCGGATGCCGACCGCATCGACATGTCGCATTACCAGCGGCCGGGCCACGAGCGGGATGCGGTGTACAGCATCCAACGGGTGGCTGACGAACTGGGGTTCGTGCCCCGGCGCACCACCATCTGATGGTGCGCCGGTCACCGTTGCCCCACCAACCAGTGTTGTCTCTTTATCCAATCTGCCAGTCAAGGACCAGACACATGACCCAATCAACTTCCCGCCGCACCTTCCTCAAGCTGGGCGCCGGCTTGTCGGCCGCGGCCGCGTTGGCTGCCTGCGCCGCGCCCGTCCCCGCCGGGGACGAAGCCGGCGCGGCCATGCCGGAAGCCGTCGAGCTGCGTTTGACCTTCTGGGGCGACCTGGCCGACATGCCCACCTGGAACTGGGGCATCGAGCAGTGGAAGGACGAGCGGCCCGATATCCAGATCAAGTGGGAGAACACTCCTTGGGGCGAATACTGGACGAAGCTCCAGACCGAGGCCGTGGCGGACAACCTGCCCGACATCGTGGGCATGGTCTCCATGTTCTCGCAGCAGTACATCCGCCAGGGATCGCTGCTTTCCTTCCAGAGCTACATCGACGCCGAACCGGAGGTCGATGTGGACGACTTCTGGCCCGCCAACATGCTGGCCTACACCTGGCAGGACGAAATCTACGCCTTCCCCTACGACCTGTCGACGGTGCTGCCGATCTACAACAAGTCGATGTTCCTGGACAACGGGGTCGAGTTGCCCATTGGCGACTGGACCTGGGACCAATTCCAGGAGACCTGCATCGCGCTGACCCAGGACACAAGTGGCGACGGCAACACCGACCAGTGGGGTTGGCTCATGCCCAACCTGGCCGGCTGGACCATCGACATTCCCCTGGCGACCAACGGCGCGCGGTTCGTGTCCGAGGACGGCCTCAAGTGTTTGTTGGACACGCCCGAGGCCATCGAGACCATCCAGTGGCTGGCCGACCTGCGGCACGTGCACCAGGTTTCGCCCACGATTGCGCAGCAGGGCGACGTGCCGCTGTTCGAATCGGGCCGGGCGGCCATGCACTGGGGCAACCCGGAACGGGTGCAGACACTGGCTGCCCGGGTTGGTCCCGCCCGCGACAACGAGAACTTCCTCTGGGATGTCGCTCTGTTTCCCATGAAGACGCAGCCTGGCAATTCGGTGCAGGGCGGCAGCTTCGCCATCGGCGCCACCACGGAAAACCCGGATCAGTCCTGGGAGTTCGTGAAGTTCTACACCAGCGGGCCCATCCTGGAGGAGATGGTGGCCAAGCCCAGCCGGGGCATCCCGGGCCGCGCCTCGATCGCGCAGGCCCTGATCACCGACGAAAATCCGGAGCACCAGCAATACTTCCTGGATGTCCTGGAGTACTCCATTTCGACCTTCATTCCGGCCTTCGCACAGGTCACGGCCGTGCTGGCCAAGTACATGGACGAGATCATGATCAACAACGAACCGGCGGCCGCCATCCTGCCGCAGGCCGTCCAGGAGATTGATCCCATCCTGATTGAAACCGCCTGATCCCCCGGGTTCCCGGTTTGGCCTGCATTCGGAGGCCGGGCCGGGAGCCCTTGGGGTTCCAATCCTTTGTTGGGAGTGCCCATGGCAACGTCGGCTCCCGCTTGGCGTTCACCGGCCAACTGGCTCGCCCCCGAATACCGAAACCCGGCGCGGCGGCGCGAAATTCGGGCCGCCTTCCTGTTCCTGCTGCCCAACGTGGTGGGCTTTCTGGTCTTCATGGTCGGTCCCCTGCTGGCCTCGCTGGGCTTTTCCCTGCTGGACTGGAACCTGCTCAGCCCGCCCGACATGGTGTGGTTGGGCAACTACCTGGAGTTGTTCCGCGATGCCGAGTTCTGGCGCAGCCTCCGGGCCACGTTCTACTACCTGATTGGCAGCGTGCCGTTGGGACTGGTGCTGTCGTTGGCCCTGGCCCTGGCCCTGAACCAGCGCATCAAGGGCATTCGTCTGTTCCGGACCGTTTATTTCATTCCCGTGGTCTCCTCCATGGTGGCGGTGGCCCTGATGTGGCGCTGGATGTACAATCCCACGTCCGGCATCCTCAACTACATGGTGAACGAGATGTTCGCCTTCCTGCGCCTGCCGCTGCGCGCGCCCGACTGGCTGCAGAGTCCCGTCTGGGCGATGCCGGCCATCATCCTCATGAGCGTGTGGAAGGGCATGGGCTACAACATGGTGTTGTTCCTGGCGGGGCTGCAGGGAATCCCGCGGCACCTCTACGAAGCGGCCGAAATCGACGGGGCCTCGAACCAGCGGCAGTTCTGGACCATTACCCTGCCCTTGCTGACCCCCACCACCTTCTTTGTCCTGATCATGTCCATTATCGGATCGTTTCAGGTGTTCGAACAGGCCTACATCATGACCCAGGGCGGTCCGGTCCGCTCCACGGTCACAACCGTCTATTACATCTACGAGAACGGCTTCGAGTGGCACAAGATGGGCTATGCCTCGGCCGTGGCCTGGGTGCTGTTTGCCCTGATCCTGGGTGTGACCCTGATCCAGTGGCGTACGCAGGAGCGCTGGGTTTTCTATGAGTAGCAGCACCATCGCGCCGACGGCCACGAGCCTGCCGCGCGCCCGGACCGAAGGGCGTTCCGCCCGACGGCGCCCGCAGTGGCGGAACGCGATCGCCTACGTAGTTCTGTCACTGGGCTCCGTCCTGATGATCATCCCTTTCCTGTGGATGCTCTCAACGTCGCTCAAGGACGACCGGCAGGCGTACGTGTTCCCGCCAATTTGGATTCCCTCCCCGGTGGCGTGGAGCAACTACCTGGATACCTGGCAGGCCCTGCCGTTCAACCTCTTTTTTCTCAACAGCGCGTTTGTGTCGCTGGTGCTGACGGTGGCCCAGTTGGCCACCTGTTCGCTGGGTGCCTTCGCCTTCGCCCGGCTGCGCTTCCCCGGACGCGAGCGGTTGTTCGTCCTCTACCTCGCCACCCTCATGATTCCCTTCCAGGTAATCATGATTCCGCTGTTCGTGCTGGTCAAGGAGTTCGGCTGGATCGACAGCTACTGGGGCCTGACCATCCCGCTGATTTTCAGTCCCTACGGCACGTTCCTGCTGCGCCAGTTCTTCAAGACCATTCCGCTCGAACTGGAGGATGCCGCCAAGATCGATGGCTGCAGCTGGTTCCGCATCTACTGGAACATCATGCTGCCCCTGTCCAAGCCGGCCATGGCCACCCTGGGCATCTTTGTCTTCATGTGGAGCTGGAACAACTTCCTGTGGCCACTCCTGATCGTGTCGTCCCTCGAGATGAAGACCCTGCCTTTGGGCCTGGCCTACTTCCTGGGCCAGTACACGATTTACTGGAACCTGCTGATGGTGGGCGCCACGATTGCCCTGGTGCCGGTCCTTGTGATCTTCTTCTTTGCGCAGCGCTATTTCATCGAGGGCATTACGTTGACCGGGCTCAAGGGTTGATGGACCCGCGGTCCCGTATCCCAGGCCTTCCAGCGGAGGACCCTTCATGACCCTACAGGCATTGATTGCAACTGCGGACCGCGCGTTCTCCCTGGAACGGTTTCCGATACCGGCCCTGCAGCCCACCGAAGTCCTGGTCCGGACACTGTACTCCGGCGTGTCCGTGGGTACGGAGTTCATGGTGTTCCAGGGCAAACTGGACTGGGGGCCGTTTCCGGTGTGCACCGGCTACCAGGCAACCGGCGAAGTGATCGGGATCGGCGCAGCCGTGGATCGCTTCCGCGAAGGCGACCTGGTCTACTATCGGGCCAACTTCGCGCCTTTGGTCCTGAACGGGACCGACGTCAACTGTTGCACGGCCACCCATTCCGACTTCGCCGTGGTGCCGCAGGATCGGGAAATCGAACTGCTGCCCGAGGGCGTGGATCCCGCGGTTGGCGCCATGTTCGTCATGCCCTCGGTCGGCTGGAACGCGGTGGACATGGCGGGCATACGGATGGACGAACTGGTGGCCATGCAGGGCCTGGGCCTGATTGGGACCGGCGCCATGCTGGCCGCGCGCCTGCGCGGCGCGCGGGTGGTCGGCATCGAGTTGGACGAACGCCGGATGCAGCTGGCCCGGGAGTTGGGCATCGACCACGTCATCGATGCCCGCACCGAGGATGTGGAGGCTGCCCTGGAGGCGATTCAGCCCGGCGGCGCCGATGTGGCCTTCGAGGCCACGGGTTTGCCTCGGAATCTGGATTCCGCCTTCCGCCTGGCCCGTCCGCACGGTCGCTTTGTGTACCTGGGCAACCTGGGCAGCGCTCCGGTGTCCTTCAACTTCATTGTTCCGCACACCAAGATGCTGACCTGTTTCTTCCCGTGCAACGACGGCCTCAAACCGTGCCGGGATTCGGTCATGCGCAACATTGCATCCGGGGCGCTGCCGTGGGGCAGGACCATCTCGCACACGGTGGATGCCCAGGACGCCCCGGAGTTGTACCGGGCCATCGACAGCAAGTCCATTCCCGAATTGACAGGAGCCGTGATCAAGTGGCATTGAACCGGTCTCGCAATTTTCCAACCCAATCGGGTCGGCAAAGGCCCGGACGTTTCGGCCCAAAGGCGGCTGTGTGGACGGTCGTCCTGGTTTCGCTGGTGTTGTCGGGCTGCGTCATCCCGGATACGGCCATGCCGGTCCCACCCGCCCCGGCGGGCCCCGCGGTGGCGATGACCGCCACACAGCTTGAACCCGGTCCGTGCTCGGACACCTTCGTTCGGCATGTGATGGACTTCGCCACCAATGTGGATGAGTGGCCCGTGCGCATGTTTTCCAGCAACGGATCCGGCCTGGCCGTCAACGATTTGGACAACGACGGCCTGCTGGACGTGGTCATGGCCAACCTGGACGGCCAGAATGCCATCTTCTGGAACCGGGGTCGCATGGAGTTCGAACGGACCGACATGGAGACCCGCAACACGCGGGCGGTCAGCATTGTCGATGTGGACGGCGATGGCTGGCACGACATCGTGTTTGCGTTGCGGCGCTACATTCCCGTGGCCTGGCTCAACCGGGAAGGGCCCGACGGCGGCCGGATGTTCGAGTCGCTGCCCCTCTCCCTGTTCAAGAACCGGTCCTACACCCAGGCCTGGGCCGACCTCGATCAGGACGGCGATTTGGATGCCGTCACCGTGACCTACGACGCGGAGCCGATGAAGGAGGAGAACCAGCCGGCGCCGACCGGCGGCGGCGGGGTCTTCGTCATGTACCAGAACAACGATGGTTCGTTGAGCTTCGAGCGGGAGCAGCTGGCGATCAAGGCGCAGGGCCTGGCCCTGCTGCTGCTGGATCTCAACGACGACGGCCGTCAGGACATTCTGGTGGGCCACGACTTTGAACTGCCCGACCAGACCTGGGTCCGGACGGACGACGGCTGGGAGGAGACGACGCCCTTCAGTGCCGTGGCCCGCAACACCATGGGCTTTGCCGCCGCCGAGCCCGGCTCCGACGGTGTCACGCACGTGTTCGCGGCGGACATGATGCCCTTCTTCACCGACGAGGAGACGCTGGCGCAGTGGGCGCCGCTGATGGAGGATATGCACTTCGAGGTGGGCGGCAACCAGGTTATGCGCAACGTGCTCCAGGTCGAGGCGGAGGGCGGGGGCTACACCGAAATGGCAGAGGCCGCTCGGCTGCAGGCGACGGGCTGGTCCTGGTCCTCGCAGTACGGCGATCTGGACCTGAACGGCTATATGGACCTCTATGTGGTAAACGGAATGCACTCCGAGGAGATGTTCTCCCATCTCCCGGACTCCGAGCTGGTGGAGGAGAACCTGGTGTTCCGCTACACCGGGGACGGGTACGTCTGGGAACCGGACTGGGGTTTGAATGCCACGGAAGGCGGGCGCGGCATGATGATGGCCGATCTGGACAACGACGGCGACTTGGACATTGTGGTCAACAACCTGCTCAAGCCGTCGATCATGTTCGAGAACCAGCTGTGCACCGAGGGCCAGTCGCTGCAGGTTGACCTGCGCTGGCCCGGCAGCGGAAACACGCGGGCCATCGGCGCCGAACTGACCGTGTGGTCCGGCTCCGATTCCTATTCGCGCACGATTCGTTCCAACAGCGGATACCTGTCGGGGGAACCTTCCCGCGTCCACTTCGGCCTGCCGGCCGGGGCACCGCTGGACCGGCTGGAAATCAGGTGGCCGGACGGCGAAGTGTCCGAGGCGGGAGGCTTGGAAGCCGGCAGCCTGTTGACGGTCACCAGGGAATAGGCTCCGGGCCGGGCGGAGCTCCGGCCAGTCTGTGAAGGGAGAGGCGCCCGGGTGCCGCGGCTTCAGGCGGCATCCGGACCCCGGGCGTTGTTTGCGCCCGCAGGATTCGATATGGGCAGCAGGACGGAAAACTCGCTGCCGCCGTTGGGAAGACTGTGATAGCGGATGTCCCCGCGGTGCCGCCGTACGATGTTGCGTGCCAGGCTCAAGCCCAGCCCGCGGTTGTTGAGGCCTGGATTGTTGGTCGGGTCCACCCTGAAGTAGGGGTCGAAAATCGCTTCCCGGTGCTGCGGCGCCACCCCCGGCCCGGTGTCCCTGATGCGGATGGCGCACCATGTCTCCGAGCCGCCGGCCCCAATCGTGACCGCCCCCCCGTCTCCGGTGTAGTTGATGGCGTTCAGCACCAGTTCCAGCAACACGTCGTTCTTGAAATAGACCCGGTCCACCTCAATGCTTTCCACGCCGTCCAGGGAATCCAAGGACACCCTCACGTTCCGATCGGCGGCCACTTCCTCGACGCTGGCCAGAACCTGTTGGACAAGGGGTTGCAACTCCACCGTTTCCAGGTTCAGGGCCACGTGGCCGGTTTCGGTGAAGAGTGCGTTCAGGGACCGGTCGCTCATTTCGAGCAGCTCGGAGACGTTCTGCTTCATGTCCGCGGCCACCTCGGCCGCGAACCTGTCCTTGCGCACATGCCGTGACAGGGTGGCAATGTCCAGTTCCAGGGCGCCGAGCGCGTTGCGCAACTCGTGGCTTAGGTTGGATGCCAGCTGCTGGCGGACTTCCCAGCTGTGGCCCAGGCGGCGCTGCAATCCCCGGAAGGCGTCGCGCAGGGCGCTGATTTCGGTGATGCCGCGGGTGTGCCGGACTTGAACCGGACGAATGATCTCGGTATCGCTTTGGATGCCCCGGATCGACTCCGTGATGTGCGTCAGCGGCGCGGTGAAGAACCGGGCAATGGCGTAGGTTGCAACCCCCAGCAGGCACAGCGCGGCGAGAATCGCGACGAAGAAGGTGATCCACAACTGTCGGTGCACCTCCTGCAGGAACTCGCGGGACTGGATCACTTCCACATAGGCGATGGTGCGCTGGTCCATGACCTGGAAGTCCTGGGAACGCTGGGCCGGGACCGGTGCCAACACGGGGACCATGGCGACCCACACGGACTGGCGGCGACAGTTCTGGCAGGTCCAGGTTGTGGGGGGGCCGGCATCCGGGGCATCGGCAGGTTGGCTGTAGCAGAACTCGCCGGCAAACGTGAAGTCCTGGGGCGTGGTGTCGGCGGTGCCGAGGTTGGCGTTGGCGACCAGGTGCGCGCGCTCGTGCAACGAGGCCTGGTACTCCTCGTTGTGCAGGTCGCAGGGCACCATCGCGGTGGCCCGCACACTGGTGGACGACGTCTGAAGGTTGCCGTCGTCGTCCGGGACCAGAATGCGGACATGGCTTTCGGGTTCCGCCAGGATCAGGATGTTGCCCGAAGCCAGTACGGTGAGCAGGGGATTGCCCAGCATTTCGGTGGCCTGTTCCGATACCGAGACGGCCTCCCTGACCAGCCGCACAAGGAATCGATATTCCACCTGGCGCCAGGACAGTTCGGTGACCAGGGCCAGGGTGCCGGCCACGATCAGGCCCAGGGCCAGAATGTTGACCAGCGACAGGTAACGCCGCAGCCGCATGGTGTCGGAAGGGGGGCGGACCGGCCGGGCTCCGGTTAGGAGGACACCAGCCGATAGCCCTTGGTGCGCACGGTTTCAATCAGCTGTTCCGAGTTGGAGTCCTGGCCCAGCTTCTTGCGCAGGTAGCAGATGTGGGTGCGGATGTTCTGCTTGTTGGTCTGGTCGAAGTGGCGGGCCGATTCCCCTTCCGCATCGCATAGTGCTTCATAGAAGGTCTGCAGGGAAACCGTGTTGCCGTTGTGGCTCATCAGGAGGCCCAGGTACCGACTCTCGATGGGTGTCAGCCGGACATCCATGTCTGCGTACCGGGCCTGGTTCTCATTGGGATAGAGCGTAAGGCCCAGTTCCGGAAGTTCCAGGATCTCCGCCAGCGGCTCCCGGCGGCGCCGGGCGGCATCCGCTTCCAGCTGCCGGCGGACAATGGCCAGCAGTTTCTGTTCGTCGTCTCCCTTGCGATGGAAGTGAAGTGCACCCCGGTTCAGGGCGTCGATGTAGGTGGAGTTGACCTGTTCCTCGGTTGCCTGCTGACCGGAAATGACGACCACAAAGGGATCCCGGGCCTTGTGCTCCATGCGATCCAGCAGTTCGAGGCCGTCGATGCCGGGGAGCTTGATGTCCAGGACCACCACGCTGGGCTGGTGCAGCGTAATGAGCCGTTCCCCCTCCTCGGCACTGTCGCAACTGATGATGCGGACATCGGGCAGGTGGCTTTCCAGGAAGCGCTGGGCCGAACGCCGAAAGTAGCGGTCGTCG
>CAZMKQ010000007.1:51483-67182 GCA_964566955.1 uncultured Caldilineaceae bacterium
ACGAGCTTTGTAATCATGGCCGATTTGCGGTGTGGTTTGTCCGGGGGCAACGGAAATATTGTAGCGATCGGTTCCGGAATGTGCCGGACCGGTGTCACATTCACCCCGGCCGCACCGGTTTGGGAACCGTGTCGGGCCATCGAAGGGCCATGGGACGCTCCGCGTCCCATGGCGCAACCCGCGCGATGCTGCCCGCGGGCAGGGCGAAACCTATAATTTGAATTCCTGAGTCATTCGGATGATGCCCTGTTCATGAACAACGAGTTCCGCATTGAGAGAGACAGCATGGGCGAAGTCGCCGTGCCCGCCGCGGCCCTGTACGGTGCCCAGACCCAGCGCGCGGTCGACAACTTCCGCATCAGCCCTTATCGGTTTCACAGGCTCTTCCTGCAGGCGCTGGCCCAAATCAAGCAGGCTGCGGCCTTGGCCAACCACGAACTCGGACTGCTCCCCGAAGGGCGTGTCGCAGCCATTGCCGAGGCGGCTGCGGCGGTGGCGGACGGGCGCCACGACGGAGAATTCCCGCTGGACATCTTTCAGACGGGTTCCGGGACCAGCACCAACATGAATGCCAACGAAGTCATCGCTGCGTTGGCCGCACGGAATTCGGGGATTACGGTCCATCCCAACGATGACGTCAACATGTCGCAAAGCAGCAACGACGTCATTCCCAGCGCCATCCACGTCAGCACGGCGGCGGCGGTACGTGAATTGTCCAGGGCGCTCGACGGCATGCTTGCGGACATCGGCAGCCAAATTGAGGCCACCGGCGACGTGGTCAAGACGGGGCGCACCCATCTGATGGATGCCGTGCCGATTACCCTGGGGCAGGAGATGGCGGCTTGGCGGCATCAATTGGAGGGATGCCGCGCAGGACTTCAGGAAGGACTGGTCGGCCTGTCCCAATTGCCGCTGGGTGGGACGGCGGTTGGGACCGGCCTCAATGCGCATCCCCGGTTTGGGGCGACCGCCTGCCGCCACCTGTCCGATCTGGCCGGAGCCACGTTTGTCAGCAGTTCCAATCACTTTGCCCGGATTGCCGGGCAGGAGGCGGCTGCGGATGCCGGCAGCCGGATGCGGTCCCTGGCCGTCTGTCTGATGAAGATTGCGAACGATTTGCGCTGGATGAACAGCGGGCCCATCGCCGGCTTGGGCGAAGTGACACTTCAGGCGCTCCAGCCCGGCAGCAGCATCATGCCCGGGAAGATCAACCCCGTGGCGCCGGAGGCGGCCGCCATGGTGTGCGCCCAGGTCATGGGCAACGACGTTACAGTGGGCATTGCAGCCCAGTCCGGGGTGTTCCAGCTCAATGTCATGCTGCCTGTCATCGCCCACAACCTGCTTGAAAGCGCCGGCCTGCTGACCGGCGCGGTCCGGGTCCTGGGTGGCGCAATTGCCAATCTGACCGTCAATCGGGAACGCATAGAAGCCGCTACGAGCCGCAATCCAATCCTCGTCACGGCCCTGAACCCGGTCATCGGCTATGAACTGGGGGCTGCTATCGCCAAGCGGGCCTATGCCGAAGACCGGTCGCTCAAGGATGTGGCCCGGGAAATGACGGATTTGTCCGCCGCGGAACTTGACCGGCTGTTGGATCCGGCCAAGCTGGCCAAGGGCGGCATGGCCGGATAGCACTGTGTCGTTCCGGCCATGCGCGATGGCGCGGCCTCCATGAAGGCGGTGGCGTGTATCGCGCCATCCAAGGCGGTTCCCGCTGGGAATTGGCTATCTGAGCCATGAGCGAGGGGTCCGGCATACGGGCCGCGCCACCGGTACCACCGGTTTGGCCAGGGGTTACGGCTGCAGGTAGCCCAAAGGATTGACGTTGACTCCGTGCAGGCGCAGTTCCAGGTGGAGGTGGGGACCGGTGCTGTTGCCCGTATTGCCCAGGGTGCCCAGGACTTCTCCTTGGCGCACCGCCTGTCCCTGCCTGACGTAGACCGTGCTGAGGTGGGCGTACAGGGAGATGTAGCCGTTGTCGTGGTCCACTACCACCATATTGCCGTAGCCGTAGTTCCATCCGTAGGTGGCATAGGCGACCGTGCCGTGGTCCAGGGATTTGATGGGGGCTCCGGTGCGCGAGGAATAGTCGATGGCCTTGTGCGCGTCCCAATAGCCCTGGGTTATGTGGGAGCGGTCCAGGGGTTTGAGGAAGATGCCGGTGGCAGGCAGGGCGCCGGCCGGTGCCTCAATGTTGTAATTGATGGCGGCACCCCTTGATGCAGTGGGCCGGAGCGGCTTGACGCCGCCCGGGAGCATCAGATCCATGCCCACCCGCAGTTGGGTGGCCGTGCTTGCGAGGCGGTTGGGTTCGTAGGCCACGATGTCGTTGATGTCGGCGCCGTAGATGTTGGCCAGTTGGGACAACGTGTCCCCCGGGACAATGCGGTGCATGGCTCCGTCCACGGCCGGGATCATGAGCACGTCGCCCACGGACAGATGGGAAATGTCGTCCAGCGACGGATTGGCCCATTGAATGGTGGTGCGCTTGAGGCCGCGGCTGGCGGCCAGGCCCCAGACGGTGTCGCCCTGCTCGACCACGTAGCGTTCCAGTCCGGTGGCGGGGTCCACCCGGCTCGCGGCGTCCATCGGTCCTGCGGCGACCTGGATCGAATTCAGGGCGGCCCGGGGAACGGGCCTGTTGAGTTGGGCCAACAGACCGGCGGTGCGGGTGCTTTCGATGATGGCCGACGTGTCCAGCTCGGTGCCGGGAGCCGTGGAACGAAAAGCCGCGATTGACAGATCCTCCAGCGGATTCAGCAGGTCCACGTTGGCCTGGACGACTGCCACCGTCACGAGAATCGCAAACACGGTGGCAATGGAGATCAGGGATCTGAACTGCCGGAGAACACTGATCCAGCTGTGCGGAGCCGCCCGCAGCACCGGCATCTGCTCCAGCAGCAGACGGGTAGCGGTGGCTCCGGGACTGTTGGGACTCGATGGCTGGGGCCGCAACATGGCCGACATCGCTCAAGCGCTTGAGAGTGGACGTCGGCTGCGAGTGTAGCACGCAACCGTCCCGCCCATGGGAGGGGAGTATTCCGCGCCTGGCGTCCGCACGGCACCGGCCTGCCTTGGTTATATGGTCAGCTTGGACAGGAAGTCCGCGTTGTTGTTCGACTTGCTCAACCGCTCCAGAATGGGCAGGATGGCTTCCTGGCTGCCGCCCACCGCGTCGATCATCCGGCGCAGGGTGAAGACCTGGGTCAGGACTTCCGGATCCAGGAGTTTCTCCTCCGCACGCGTTCCGCTGCGCTCCACGTCGATGGCGGGGAAGATGCGGCGCTCGGCCAGCTTGCGGTCAAGGTGCAGTTCCATGTTGCCGGTGCCCTTGAACTCTTCGTAAATCATGTCGTCCATGCGGCTGCCGGTTTCAACCAGGGTGGTGGCCAGAATGGTCAGCGAGCCGCCCTCCTCGATATTGCGCGCCGTACCAAAGATCTTCTTGGGCGGATAGAGTGCGGCCGGATCGATGCCGCCGGACAGCGTCCGGCCCGACGGCGGCACCACCAGGTTGTAGGCCCTGGACATGCGTGTGATGCTGTCCAGCAGAATCACCACGTCGCGACGGAACTCGACCAGCCGGCGCGCCCGTTCCAGTGCCATCTCCGAGACGCGCACGTGGTTGGCCACTGGCTCGTCGAAGGTGCTGGAGAACACCTCGCCCTGCACCGAGCGTTCCATGTCCGTCACCTCTTCGGGGCGTTCCCCGATGAGGAGCACAATCAGGGTCACGTCCTCGTGGTTGGCGGTGATGCCGTTGGCGATACGCTTGAGGATGGTCGTCTTGCCGGCCATCGGCGGCGAAACGATGAGGCCGCGCTGTCCGCGCCCGATCGGGCACAGCAGATCGATGAGCCGCGTGGCCAGGACGCTGGGCCGGGTTTCCAAGTACAGCTGTTCGTCCGGAAAAATGGGGGTCAGCCGTTCGAAGTGGGGACGCAACTTGGCATCCTCGGGCTCCATGTCGTTGACGGTCTCGACCTTGAGCAGGCCGTTGTAGCGCTCGGACTCCTTGGGCTTGCGGAATTGGCCGATCACCATGTCGCCCGTCCGCAGGCCAAACCGGCGGATTTGACTCTGGCTGACATAGACATCGTCGCTGCCCGGCAACAGGTCCTCGGTGCGCAGGAAACCAATGCCGTCCGGCATGATCTCGAGCACGCCGCCGCCGAACAGGTTGCCCTGTTCCTCGGCCATGTTGCGCAGGATGTTGAGCACCAGATCCCGTTTCGTCTGACGGGTGGCTCGGGGTACGTTGTGTTCGCGGGCAAGCGCGACCACCTCGGCCGCCGACATGGCGTACAGGCCCTTGTAGGTGTAGCGGGGACGGGATCGGGACCGGCGATCCGCGTCTTTGGTTCGCGCCATTCAGCGTCTCCTGCTGCTGGGCAGTTTGACCGACAAAGTGACCGCTGGCACGCGGCCGATTCACAGGAAATCCACAGTGCCAATAATAGCACTGAATTCCTAGATTGTTCCTGGGAAAGAAAGTAATGGAAGGCGGGGCGTCGTATCGACTCAACAAAGTCAAGGACTGGCCCGGCCTTGCGCGGTGCTTGGCGCGCCCGGCTGAATCAGGTCAGGGGGCGAGCGAGGTGCTGCTGCGCGGGGGGAGAGGCACGGAAATCCGCGGCCCGCGCGGCCCGGATCCCGTTCACCGATAGTTTAGCACAGGCGGTGCCATGGGATAATCGTTGTTTCCATCCGGTTGGCAAGAATTTCGAACGGAGTATTCGTGTGACCACACCTGAAGAACTGATGGCCGTGGCCAAGGCCGCGGCAGCCAAGGCCTATGCTCCCTATTCCAAGTTCCACGTCGGAGCCGCCGTGCTGGACGCGGACGGCAGTATTACCCCGGGCTGCAATGTCGAGAACGCCGCCTACGGTTCCACCATCTGCGCGGAGCGCACGGCTCTGGTCTCCGCGGTGGTGCAAGGTCGGAGACAGCCCACGGCGTTGGCCGTCTACGCCGAGCCGGGGGCTTCGCCCTGCGGCAGCTGTCGCCAGTTCATGGTTGAACTGGGTCCGACGATGAAGGTGTACCTGGGCAACGCGGAGGGGCGGCTGGTCAGCACCTCGATTGCGGAACTGCTGCCCAATTCCTTTACCGAATTGGACTTGGCATAAGGCTTCCCACCCCCTCAGCGCGGAAAACGCTGGGCCGGGTGGACCGGCAGGCCCGAACCCTCCCAGGGGCCCGGCGGTCCGTCCGCGAGCGTGGTCCAGCATTCATCTTGGTTGTAGACGCGGAATCCCAGCTTTTGGTAGTTGGGCAGGGCGGCCGGGTGATCCAGTTCGCAGGTGTGCAGCCGGACGCGCGCCACCTCGGGTGCCATGTCCCAGGCGTGGCGGACGGCCTCGGAGAGGGTCCAGGTTCCATAGCCCTGGCCTTGGAATTCCCGCATCAGGCCAAACAGGGCGATTTCCACTTCCTGCCACTTGCGCCGGAGTTCGAAGTACCCGATTGGAGTGTCTTTGACATAAAAAACCCAGACCTGAATCCCCGGACCGGAGAGGTAGGTCTTCCAACGCTCCCAACTCCAGTGGTAGCGATCGGTCCAGTACCAGTCCCCGCCCACCGCAGTGAGCAGAAACCGTGCAAATTCCGGCGAGGGGTGCCCTGCCCGGCGCAGGACGATGCCGGCCGGCCGGCGGGCAACCGGATTCCAGTCGCGGCGGCTGGTCATGTGCAGGTACCAGCGCCACATTTTCACCTTGCGGGACTTGGACTTCAGCGGGATCATGGTTTCGGCAGTGCGAACTTCTGGAGCTTGCCCAAGGCATTGCGCGGCAGTTCGTCCACGAAGTGGCAGGCCCTGGGGGCCTTGAAGCTGGCCAGGTGGCTGCGGCAGTGGTCGATCAGGGATTCGGTGTCCACCAGCCGGTCCGCCACCAGGAATGCCACGGGCACCTGTCCCCATTCCGGATCACCCCGGCCCACGACCGCGGCTTCGCGGACACCGTCGTGGGCCATCAGGATTTCCTCAATCTCGCGGGGATAGACATTGATGCCGCCACAGATGATGAGCTCATGTCCCCGGCCCAGCAGCGTGAGGTAGTGGCTGTCCGGGTCCAGGACGGCCATGTCGCCGGTGCGGAACCACAGACGGCCGTGTGCGTCCGGCACGAAAGCGGCCGCCGTGGCCTCGGGATTGTTCCAGTAGCCCCTGAACACATTGCTGCCGCGCACCAGCAGCCAACCCTCCGTGCCCGGCGGGACCGGCCGATCGTCGGCGTCCACGATCCGTGCCGATACCCCGGGCAGCGGCATGCCTACCGATCCGGGGATGCGCGCACCGGCCAGCGGGTTGCTGAAGTTCATGCCGGTTTCGGTCATCCCGTACCGTTCAAGAATGACATGGCCGGTCAGGCGCTCAAAGGTTCTGTGATCCTCGGCGGCCAAGGGGCCGCTGCCGGAGCAGAACAGACGCATCCGCGGAAACTCTGTCGGGGGCACTGCCTCAAGTGCCCGGATCAGGCGGTAGTACATGGTGGGCACGCCGAAGAACAGGCTGGCGCGGGCTTGGGACAACTCCCCAATCGTGGCTTCCGCGTCGAACGAATTGTGCAACCGGACAGTGGCCCCGGCGGCCAGGGCACAAGTCAGTCCAACCTGCAAGCCGTGTATATGGAACAACGGGAGGGTCAGCAACAGCACATCGTCCGGGTGCCAAGCCCAAGCCGCCAGCAGGCCCGTAACCGTCGCCACCATGTTGTTGTGGGAGAGCATGGCCCCCTTACAGCGGCCGGTGGTGCCGGAGGTGTACAGCAGCGTGCATGTGTCGTCACCGGACAAGGGCGGCGGATCGGTCGACGCGTCCGGTACCGAATCGGGTTCGAGACCGTGCACCGGGATCCGATGGCGTTTGGTCTCCGCAATGTCTGCCAGATGGTCGACGCAGGTGCTGTCGGCAAGGATCAACGCCGGTTGGCAGTCCCCAACGATATGTGCCAACTCGGACTTGCGGTACCGGGTGTTGACGGGAACCAGAATTGCGCCGGTCTGCCACACCGCCAGGCAGGCAACCACAAAATGATCGGAGTTGGCCGCCATGATCATGACCCGGTCCCCTCTGGCTAGTCCCTGTCCAAGGAGCCATGAAGCAAAGCAGGCGGCCTTCCTGTGCAGTTCGGCGTAGGTCCAGCGGCGGACGCCGTCCGCTGCCGCAAACTCCAGCGCGCATTTGTCCGGAGTCTGATGCAAGGGTATGCGCAACAAGTCAGGCAGGTTCATTGGCGCCTGGGGAATGGAAGTGAAGGGATAGGAACACCGGGAGTCGGCTGAAGGGGACGGCAGGAACCGCGCAGGAAATCGGACGGGTGTTCAGGTAAGCCGGTACAGTATAAGTAGGCTGGCGCGTGGGCTCCATTCGCGTTGGGGGACCGACGGCCGGAATCATTGTCAACCCGCCTGGCCGTCCAACCCGCCCACGCGCAGCCTATGCCCACCTTGCCCACCGCGATCTCCTACAACGAGGAGAGCCGATTGCACACCCATCCGCAGCACCCGGAACACGCCGGTCGCCTGCAGGCAATCCTGAACCTGCTTGACGATGACGGGATGCATGGGCTGGTGATGCCCGTGAACGGCCGGGAGGCCGGCGAACCGGACCTGCTCAGGGTGCATTCGCCACTGCATTTGGAGCGGGTGCGGGACACCGAACGGGCGGCAGGCCTTCAATGGCTCGATGCCGATACCTACGGCAATGAACACAGTTGGCAGGCAGCGCGCCACGCAGCTGGGACTGTCGTCGAGGTGACGCGCCAGGTGTTGGCCGGCCAAGCCGTGAACGGCATGGCGCTGGTGCGCCCGCCGGGGCACCATGCCACTCCCGATCGGGCCATGGGGTTCTGCCTGTTCAACAACATCGCCGTGGCTGCCGCGTGGGCATTGGCGGAGACCGATGTCAACCGGGTCCTGATCCTCGACTTCGATGTGCACCATGGCAACGGGACCCAGGACATCTTCTGGCGCGATCCGTCCGTTTTGTGCGTGTCGCTACACCAGAGCCCGTTGTATCCGTTTACCGGCAACGCGTCCGAAACCGGTGGCCCGCAGGCGGAAGGCCTCAACTGCAACTTGCCGCTGCCGCCCGGCGTCGGCGACAAGGGGTGTCTGAGGATCCTGGACGAAGTTGCCGTGCCGCTGGCGGAGGCCTTCGCACCCGATTTGATTCTGGTATCGGCCGGCTATGACGGCCACTGGCTGGATCCCCTGGCCCACATGCAACTTACGGTTGCCGGCTACACCGCCATGGTTCGAAGAGTAATGGAGTTGGCGGCCGGGCTGTGCCGGAACCGATTGGTCCTGGTTCTGGAAGGGGGCTATCGCCTTGACGTACTCGCGCATGCCGCGGTCGATTCCATCGCCGCGTTGGCAGGCGCAGACGGTCCGGGTGATCCCTTCGGGGCGCCACGGCAGGATGAACGCGACATTGCGCCACTGATCGCGAGGTACCGCAGCCAGTGGTTCGGTGGCCGCCGATGACATTTCCCTCCGACGCGACGCAGCCCGGGACCCGGCCCACGGGGATTCCGTTGGACTGGTGGATGGGCCGATTGGACCAGGTTCTGGAAGCCGGCGCCCTGGACGATGCCACGATGCTGGTCCGGGGCCTTCTGGCGGAGCGGCCCCTGCACCTCCAGGCCTATGAGCGCGCGCTGGCTGTCACCTGGCGCAACGGCCAAGGTCGGGAGGCCGTTGACATTGCCGGCAGGCTGCTGGGGGCCGATCCCCTTAATGTCGCGGCCAGAAGTGTGCTCGCGCGACGGGCCGAACTTGAGGACGGCATCCAGGCGGACCGCACGCGGGCCCTTTGGCAACAGGTCTGGCAGATGCATCCGTTGCATCCGGAAATGCGGCGTCAGTGGAGTCGGTTCGGCGCAAACCTGTGGCTGGATCTCCCGGCCAGGGGATTCATTCACATGCGTGCCCGTCACTGGCCTGCGGCGCGGCAGGTGTTTGCGGAACTGGCCAGCGGGTGGCCGGAACGCGAGGACTGGCAGTTGGCCCATCTGATCTGTACCTGGCGCGACTACCGGAACCGGGAAGCCTTGACCATGGCCCGCCAGCAAGTGGACGAGAACCGCCACTTGCTGGCGGGTTGGCGCATCCTGTCCCGAGTGGGCGAAGTTGCCGACCGCAGGGTGGCCGCGACCTATATCGGGATGCTGGACCCTGACGGGAACCATACGCGCCTGATGCTGGGGCTGGGATTTGTGCCGGCTGCCAGCACGGTGCCACAATTGCCCATTCCCGGGAACAACCCGCGGCTGTTGCGCTGTCTTGGATTGGAGACTTTCCCTAACGATGAGTGAACGTACCTTTGTGATTGTCAAGCCCGATGCGGTGCAGCGCGGGCTGGTCGGGGAAATCATCGCCCGTTTCGAGCGGAGGGGGCTCAAGCTGCAGGGCCTGAGGATGATGCGGGTCAGCCGCGAACTGGCCGGCGAGCACTACGCCGTGCACAAGGACCGGCCCTTCTTTGCGGACCTGATCGATTTCATCACCAGTTCCCCGGTGGTGATCATGCTGGTGGCGGGCAAGGACGCGATCCAAATGGTGCGCAACATGGTGGGTGCGACCAATCCGGTCGAGGCGACGCCCGGTTCCATCCGGGCCGACTTCGGTTCGGACATCGGCCGCAATCTGGTGCATGCCAGTGACGGCCCGGAGACGGCGGCTGCGGAGACGGCCCTGTGGTTCGGCGACGAGGCCGTGGACTGGGAGCGGGCCACCGACGGCTGGATCCGGGAGTAGGTGCAGGGAGTTTGGCAGCGTCGTGTCCAATCAATCGAGCCAGGCGGAATCCGGTCGCGCGGACCGCGCCCCCTTGACCAGCCTCGAGTTGGTGCACGCCCTGGTGGATTGGCTGGAGGAAAAGCAGGTTGCCGACATCGTGGTCCTGGACATTGGCGCGGATTCGTCGATTGCGGACTACTTCCTCATCGGCACGGTGGTGAACGACCGGCATGCCCGCGCCATCGAAGAGGACATCCTGGCCGACTTCCGGAAGCAGACCCGGGTCCGGCCCCAGGGCATTGAAGGCCGGCCGGCGGACGGCAGCGGCTGGCACCTGATGGACTACGGGGATGTGGTCCTGCACATGTTCACAAAGGACTCGCGGGAACACTACGCCCTTGAGGAACGCTGGAAGGACTCCCGGGTGGTCCTGAAGCTGTTGTAGCTGTCCGGATTTGTCAGACAGGCGCCGGAGCCCGGGTCCTGTGGTCGATTGTCCGGCCCGGAGACGCGACCAGCAGGTCGGTTGCCAGATTCAGGAACAGGCCGTGTTCGACGATCCCGGCCCTGGCCGACAATGTTGCGGCGAGGCCGAACGGTTCGTCAATGGGCCCGAAGTCCGCGTCCAGGATGTAGTTGCCCTGATCAGTTCGGTACGGGGTGCCATCGGCATTGCGGCGGCGCTCCGTGGTTTTGGCTCCGTGGTCCAGCAGAAAGCTGCGGTGGGCCTCGAATCCGAACTCCATCACCTCCAGCGGCACGTGCCAGCGCATCCCCAGTTGCGGTGACAGCTTGGTGTAGTCGGCAATGATGACGAGGCGCCGGCTGGCCTGGGCCACGATTTTCTCCCTGGTAAGAAACCCGCCTCCCCCCTTGATCAGGTTGAGGGAAGGATCCACCTCGTCGGCGCCGTCGATGCACACGTCGATGGTCCGGTGATCCTCCAGGCTCGTGAGCGGGATGCCGACTGCTGTTGCCAGGGCTCCAACCTCCAGGGCGGTGGGGACGCCGAGGATGTCCTTGAGACGGCCCGAGCGCAGTTCCCGGCCCAATTCCCGGACAAACAGGGCGGCCGTGCTGCCGCCACCGAGACCCACGACGGTGCCCGACTCGACAAAATCCAATGCGCGGCGGGCCACCTGCAGCTTGAGGTCTTCAACAGAGGTCATGGGCGGAGGGATTGGAAGGGGCCAACGGCCGGTTAGCGTATACCGAGGTTAGGCAAGACCCAGAAAACCGGCCACCTCGCGGCCGACGCGCGCCGGGTTGTCCATCGAAGGGAAGTGGCCGCAACCGGTCAGGGCCACGATTTTGATGTCTTCCACATGGCGGCCCAGTCTTTCGATTTGACTGAAGTGGATCCAGGGATTGGCACCGCCCCAAACCACCAGGGTCGGGCTGGCGATGTTGCGCAGCATGCGCGGGTGGTCCCAGAACAGGGCGTTGGGCTCTCCCCAATGGATCCAGCGGCGCAGAAGCCGACGACCTTCAGGGGGACCGTACGTGTCCAGGGCCGCAACGGCACAGGCGTCGGCGGCCCCGGATGCTCCGGCGCTGGCCTTGCGGAAGTAGGACCTGACGGCCTGTCCGAACAGGATGCCGTTCATGGCGGGGCCGGTCAACCGTCCGCGCCACAGCCGCAGGCCCCTGGGCATGAACTGATCCGGGTAGAAGGACGGACTGAACCATACGACACGGTCGACATGGTGCTGGTAGAGCGATGTGTAGCGCAGCAGGGCCAGGCATCCCAGATCCTGGGCAACGGCTTGGATGCGGGGGATGTGCATGGCCAGCCGGAGGGCCTCCAGAACCTCGGCCAAGTGGTTGAAGTCCACCTCCCGCTCGTCAGTTCCCGGTCGGCCGAAGGCTGCGAGGTCCGGTGCCACGATGCGCGGACCGGGCGGCAGGACCTCAATTAGGTGGTGCCAAAACGTGCTGTCGCACAGGAATCCGTGTAGCAGCATGAGGGCGGGTCCGGTCCCGCCCTCGGGCTGGGTGTCCATGACCGACACCGTTCCCAAATGGGTGTTTACGGTATGTCGGTAGGCGTTCACCGGCCGCCCTTCAATGCAAACCTGCCGCGGACGGGTTCAGCGCAGGGTCGGGCGAACCTGTTCAATGGCCAGGTCTTGGCGTTCCCGGTCCAGGAAGAGGGACACGGTTCGGTAGCCGATGTCCGCCAGCAGGTCCAACGCCTCCCGGAAGTGGTCGGCCACGCGGTGGGCCGAATGCGCATCGGCTCCCACCACCACCGGAATGTTGCGCTGGTGCATCATTTCAAGTTGAGCCCGGCCGGGGTTGTATTCCTTGATTTTCTTGAGCAGGCCGGAGGTGTTCAGTTCCATGCAGGTCCCGGCGGCGGCGATGCGGTCCAAGCTCGCTTCAATGTCGGGGGCGTAGCGGTCGAAGTCCCACTCCGCGTGATCAATGTTCTTGATGAGATCGGGATGGGACAGGCAGTCGAACAGTCCGGATTCCGCCGCCTCGGCCAGCATCCGGTAGTAGATGCGGCGATACGCGGGCGTTTCGCCGGTATCGTATCGTTCCTTGAAGTAGCCTGCCTGGGGATGCACGGAACCGAGAATGTACGAAAAGGGACGCGACGCGTGAAGCTCGGTCAGGTAGGGGATCAAAAAAGGTGCGAAGTCACTCTCCATGCCCATGCGAATGTCCAGGCGCCCGCGCCACTTGGCGGCCGACCGGAACACCAGGTCCACGTACGTGTCCAGTTCGTCCGGCGCCATGCGCGACTCGTGGTTGATCCTGTCCGGCAACGGGCAATGGCAAGTGACGGTCATGCCCTTCAGGCCCCGTTCCACGGCCCGCCGGGCATAGTCGTCCACGGACCCTGTGGCGTGGCGGCACAAGGTTGTGTGCATGTGGGACTCGTAATAGATGGATGCCGTGCTTGAAATGGTGAACTTCCCTCGCCGGACGACTTGGCTTTGGCATGGCGGATCTGCCGCCAACCCGTGCAGAATTATGAACGTGCCGCCACTCGGATCCCAGAATCCGGATGTGGTTCCCGCGTCTGAACCGGCCCAAACCCGGGCCGGCCGCCTCCAAGGCGGGGGACAGGGCAACGTTCGACGGACCTGCTCGATGTCCAAGTCCCGACGTTCCCGCTCCAGGAAGATGGACACGGTTCGAAAGACGATGTTCGACAGCAAGTTCCACGCTTCCTTGAAGTGGTTGCCCACGCGCCCGGCCCTTGCAGGATCATGAAACATCCTGCCGTCCGGATCCCGAAATCAAGGTGGCTGGGTGGAGACTGTCCCGAGGTTTGGTCCGGCCGGCACGGCCTGTCCGTAGGGGCGCATGAGCTTGACTGGGGACCTCAAGGTTCGGTGTTCCCCCAAACTCCGGCGGCGCCCGAAACGGGCCTCCCTCGAACAGGGCACCAGATCGGAGACGCGGGTGCGTAGCTGGGCCGATGCTGGCTGGAGTGGGAAGGGGGCTTTGGCCGCTGGTTGGTGACAGGTCGTCCCGTAGAATGCCGTCTGCACAGCAAGGGGGCAGGCGCGATGTACCTCAAACCGACAGGTAATCCTTCAGAGGAGCATGAGTGGTCCGAGACGGCCTCGCCTTTTCACTTGGGGATTATAAGTAGGAGTTGACAACCCGGTTGGGTGCCGACATACTGTGTTCACCGACACGGAGACCCGCCATGACCACCCCCAAAGCGCCCGGAAAGTCCTACCGCAAGGGCATCACCCTGATGGAGCTGGCCGACATGTTCCCCGACGAAGAGTCGGCCCTGAAGTGGTTCGAGGAGCGGTTCTGGCCCCACGGCCGCACCTGTGGCCACTGTGGAAGCGCCAACACCCGCGAAGCCCGCCACGCCAGGATGCCGTACTGGTGTACGGATTGCCGGTCCTACTTCAGCATCAAAACGGGCACGCTGCTGGAGTACACGCAGCTGCCGCTGCGCAAGTGGGTGTACGCCATCTACCTGCATGTCACCAACTTGAAGGGGATCAGCAGCCTGAAGCTGCACCGGGAGATCGGAGTTTCGCAGCCGGCGGCGTGGTACATGCTGCAGCGCATCCGCAAGGCGTTCGACGACAGCGACGACGACAACGGCCCCTTCCACGGACCGGTCGAGGTGGACGAGTCCTACTTCGGCGGCAAGCGCAAGAACATGTCCAACGCCCAGCGCAAGGCGCAGAGCGGCCGCGGCACGGCCGGCAAAACCGCCGTGGTCGGCATGAAGGACAGGGACACCCATCAGGTCCGCGCCCAGGTCGTGGCCGCCACCGACAAGCCCACCCTGCAAGGCTTCGTGGCGAGCCATGTCCGGACCGGGGCCACGGTCTACACGGACGAAGCGGCCGCCTATCAGGGGCTGCCCGCCCTGTGCTACCGCCATGAGCACGTGCAGCACTCGGCCGGCGAGTATGTGCGGGCGGGGGCCCACACCAACGGCCTGGAGTCGTTCTGGTCCCTGCTCAAGCGCGGCTACATCGGCGTCTACCACAAGATGAGCCCCAAGCACCTGGGCCGCTATGTCGCCGAGTTCCGTGGCCGGCACAACCTCCGGCGGTCCGACACGTGCCGCCAAATGGCCCGCGTGGGGGAAGGCATGGCGGGCAAGCGGCTGCGCTATCACATCCTGACGGCCGACAACGGCCTGCCCAGCGGGGCGCGGTCATAGGGCCGGGGAACTGGGGCACAGGGCCGGGCGTGTCGGCACCCAACCGGGTTGTCAACTCCTACTTATAATCCCCTTTCACTTGGGCGTCAACCCGGAGCGTCTGACACCCTCTGCGATGGAGGATCTCCGGCGGGTTTGGGGGGAATGTCCAGCCATGCCCGAACATGTGCGCATGTCCTACGAGGACAATGTCCGAGTTCGTTGGAATCTGCACTCCAATGCCATTGAAGGCAATACGTTAACCCACGGTGAAACCATAGTCCTGCTGTTGCTGGGCGAAGCCGTGGGCGGACGCTTGATGCGGGAATGCGAGGAAATGGTGGGCCACGACTTGGCAGTTTCGTATGTACGTGAGATGGCCGGCCAGGATCGGGAACTGCTCCAGACGGACCTGCGCGAGTGGCATAGATTGTTGTTGGTCAGGCCCTACCGTATGCCGGCTCAGACACCGGACGGACGCCCTACCTCCCGTCTCATACAGGTGGGTACTTACAAGTAGGTGCCCAATTTTGTGCGCCTGTCCGACGGGAGCATCAAGCGTTTCGCCACGCCCGAAGAAACCCCCGCCTTGATGACGGAACTTGTGGACCGCCTGAACACGGACCTGCAACACTACCTGACATCTTCGTCCACAGGCGATTTCCCGAAGTTGCTGGCCCGCCAGCATGCCGACTACATCCAAATCCACCCCTTTGACGATGGCAACGGCCGCACGGGGCGTCTCATTACAAGTTGGCTGTGCCTGAAATCCGGCTTCCCGGTCTCCATCATTCCAGTTTCACAGAGGGACACGTACTTGGCGGCAATGGACCATGCACACGCCGGAAACCTCCAACCCTTGCGCGACCTAATCGCGGCCACGTTGGTGAAGGAAGTGGATTTTGGCTTGGCCGTAGCCTGTGGGGAATGCGACTTCTCGGTGGACAACGAACATGCCGACCCGACCCGGCCGGTGGAGGGTTCCGACGGGGCCGCCATTATCACCAACGGGAGGGACCTGTCATTGGCCTGGTGGTCGGCCAGACCGCGTTGGCTAGTGTTCCGTCTGGGACTTATATACGATGGTTGACACCACGCATATCCGGTTCACGGGTCGCGGGAGTCCCTTTGGTCGGCCTTGCGACCGACCAGGGAGGAAGCGCTCCTCGCCGTGCAGCAGCCCCAGTCCCGCGGGCCGGAACGGGTGCGGCCGGAAGTCCCGCCCGCACCAGGATGTTGAGCGCCGCATTGTGGTCGGCGTTCGCTTGGAACCCGCAGGCTCCGCAGCGAAACACCGCCTGCGACGGTCGGTTTGACTTGG
>CAZMKQ010000008.1:0-9973 GCA_964566955.1 uncultured Caldilineaceae bacterium
GGCAGATCCCGCAGCCACGACAGGTCCTGGTCCGCGTACACGGCCCCTTCGGGCGAGGCCAGAAACGCCTGAAATTCGCGGTCGTGTGTCCCGCTGCGGATCATCGCGAACCGCTTGTACATGGATTGCCAAGTCATGCTTGGGTCCACCGCCAGCGGTCTTTGCTCTTCCGGGAAGTCGGTCCACTGCCCGTAGCCCCGGGTCTGGCGGCACACGCGGTGGCGCCAGTCGTTGTACGCCAGGAACAGATCCGGACGAAGCGGTTGGCCCCCGCCGTCTGCGCGCACAATTGCGCCTGCCGGCGGCTGTCAAACCGCACCCGGTACCGCTCGCTGCGGATGGCGGTCGGGACGGAGGAGGTGGGAGATATGGCCATCCGCATTGCCAGGTTGCCTGTTGCCGCCCGGGGGGAGGCGGGCCGCGCCGAATATATGTATGGGCTATCTTGCTTTACCACACAGGCACCCCACTCTGCGGCTTGTGCCCCGTTGTCAACTTATGGTTATAAGCCCCCTTCATTACGGCCAGACAGTGTTCATCATCGGCTGGGGTTGCCGACTGGATATCGGTTCTCATTACGGCCAGTTGCCGACCGAATTCGGTCGGCATGCGATGGCGCGGGGTTGGATGGGGCGGCCCGGACTGTACCGGGGTTTCCGTACAACTTGCCCAAGTGGGTGCATGTTGCCGCCGGGAAGGGCAACTCGTTCGCCGTAGTTTGGTTCAGACGGTGGTCATGCCAATTGACTCTGCGTCGTTACCAGTCTTCGCGCCACCGGTTGAGAGGCGAACCCAGAGAGCCAAGACTTCGAAAGGAGGGTAGATCTGCCCCAAGTAGGACGATGACGGGATTGGATGCAACCAGCGCCGACCGGTTGATGGCATCAAGGCTGGAGCCAACATCCATCAGAATTACCGATGCTTCCACGTGTGCGTAGGCCCTTGCTGCACCAGACGATGGAATTCCGGTCTGCATCCTATGGGGTTGACGCCCTTGTTCCTTGGTACTGCAGTTGTAGTCATTAGTCCTGCGCGGCCCATTCGCCTATCCAGTGGACGTTCCCAGCGGCTTCTGCTGCCCGATGAAATCTCCGGTCGGCGGTCCACAACTCGCAGCCAAGGTTCTCCGCCAGGACCATGTAGTGGGCATCGTAGGCCGCGCCCTGCCCGAGTTGGCTTGCCAGCTTCAAGGCCTGGCCGTGAAGTTCCGGCGTCTCGTGCAACACAATCCCCAGTGACATCAGGTCCTGCATGAGGTCCACCGCAACATCCACGGCCAGTTCGCCTCTCACCACTCGCCGATGGAGCACGTTGGTGACCTCAAAGGGCATGAGTTGGGGTGCTGCCAACCCAATGCCCTGCCTGTCCCAAACCTGGAGGATTGCGTGGGCCACATCGGAATTTTCCTCTTCAACCAGCCACTTGAAGGCCAAGCTTGCGTCCACGACGACGAAGTCGCTCACGCCCACTCCTTTGTTTCAGCGGCCCTAATCTCGCGGGCCTCGCGGATCAGGTCGGCCGAGTCCCCGGACAGAGGCTTGCCACCGGAAATCTCCTGGCGGCGGCGTGCCAAACGTTCCGCGCGGAAGAAGACAGGCCGACCGGATATGCCGTTGGCCTCGTCCTGTGCCAGTTCCCGACCGATGGCAGCCAGGCAGTATCCGCGCATGCTTACTCCCTTGAGCGCAGCGGTCGCCTTCAGTCGGCGCTGAAAGGCGGGGTCCAGGTCCAGGGTGAGTCGCTTCTTTTTTGCTTTCATCGCCTACACCTCGCTTCGGTGATGCCATGCGTCAGGATAGGTTAAACACAGAAAGGTAGTCAATACACTTCTTGGGGGATTCTCAGACCGTATTTCGTCTTGGGTTCATCCGAGCATTGTGCGCAGATGGCGCCGTGGCAACGACGTGCGTCGGTTTTGCCTTGTCCTGGTGGTCTGTGCTGCTACCGACACGCTCTGGTTCGGATTGCAAGCGATCCAGGAGCGGTGCCAAGAACTTCCCCTGGCCCTCTCTGAGCTGGACTTTGTACAAAGTCCAGCTCAGACCCGACACGTCGATCCACAGTTGATCATCCGCTATCCGGCAGTGCCTTTCTGTAGATGTTGTTGTTGGCCACTTGGACTTCTGCTCTGGCCCGCCCTGGGCACTAAGCCAGCTTCCTCAACACAAAGTTTGGCCAGGGCAATCGCATTCTGTGGGGACTGGTCCTATGAACAAGCATGTCCAGTTCCATTTGGCCAATTGGAGTGTAGCCGTGATGTTCCATCGCGGAATTTCCCCGTGCAGCGTTGAGTTTCGGCCTTCCCGCACGCCGCACCCCACCATAGGCGGCACAACTCAATTTGGAACGTGATTGCCCTGATCTCCATGGCCGACGATGCACCGTGGCCGCAGGCCCTAATGTAGAATCGGCAGTTTGCTCGAAACCCGCGCACCCGGATGAGGTGCTTTAGGTGCATCGGCCGACTGGCGCTCCTTGGCTGCGGATCTTCCTGGTGTTGTCCGTCGCCATGGTCCTTATCATGGCGATCACACTGCGGGACTCCTTTGCCTCGGGACGGGAGTTCGCGGTGTTGACGGGGGTGGTTTTGGTGCTGGCGGCGCTCTGCACCTGGATCATCTCCATCGGTTCTGATGCGGATTGACGGTTCCCAACTTCTCTCCTGCGGCTCTGACCTGACCCCCATGGCAAAGCGAGACTACTACGAGGTGCTCGGCGTATCGCGCACCGCCAGCGGCAACGAAATCAAACGGGCCTTTCGCAAGATGGCCCAGCAGTTCCACCCCGATCGCAACAAGGAGGCCGACGCCGAAAGCCGGTTCAAGGAAGTGGCCGAGGCCTATCAGGTCCTGGGCGACGACCAGAAGCGCCAGATGTACGACCGCTACGGCCACGATGCCGAACGGATGACGGGTTCGCCCTTCGTGGACATGGGCGATGTCGGCAGCCTGTTCGAACAGTTTTTCGGCATGGGCATGGGGGGATCCGGCGGCCGGACCCGGCGGGCCCGGGCCGGCAACGACCTCAAGGCCACGGTGAGCCTGAGTTTCGGCGAGGCGGCGTTCGGTGCGACCAAGGACCTGGACATCGACATCATGGATCTCTGCGACCGGTGCGGCGGCACCGGCGCCGAACCCGGGCATCCCCCCGAACCCTGCAGCCATTGCCATGGCCATGGATCCGTACGGACGCGGCAGGAGGTTCCGCTGTTCGGCTCGGTGGTCAGCGAACAGACCTGCCCGGTATGCGGTGGATCGGGTCAGCAGATCACACATCGATGTCGGCAATGCTACGGGGACAAGCGGGTGCCGGTCTCCCGCACCGTCAACTTCTCAGTACCGGCTGGTGTCAGCGACGGTCAGCGACTGCGGTTGTCGGGGCGGGGCGAGCCTGGATTCAACGGAGGCCCGCCCGGAGACCTCTATGTCGAATTCGACATTCGGCCCCACCCCACGTTCACCCGCGAGGGCACGGATCTGCTGCTGGATGTGCCTGTTACCGTGCCGCAGGCAACCCTGGGCACCGTGATCAGCATTCCCATGCTCGAGGGCGATGAAGAGCCGTTGGAGATTCCACCCGGTACGCAGCCGGATACGGTCTTTCGGAAACGGGCCAAGGGCATTCCCCGGCTCCAGTCCCATGGCCGCGGCGATATGCTCATCACGGTGAAGGTCGTCATTCCCACCCGGCTCGACGAACGTCAAAAGGAGCTGTTCAGGGAACTTGCCAACGCCATCGGCGAGGATGCCCACGACGCGAAGAGGGGATTCTTCTCTCGCATCCAGGAACTCCTGAGCTGAGTTGCCCCGGACCGGGTATCCGAGCAGCGAGCAACGCGCGTCCAGTTGTGGCCGGCCTACTGCAAATCAGCGTTTCGGTGGATACCGAAGGGGCGGAAGCGGTCTGTTCCCTGTTCAACGAACTGAACCGTCCGCTGGCGATTCCGGACGGAGCCCCGCATACCGGGGCTTCGCGCGCAGTCATTGAAGCCACCGGATTTCCGGACGACGCCGACCTGGAACCGCACGAAGTGACACTGGACATGGCGCAGGCCCTGCGTGTCAAGACCTTCGTCACGCCCGGTCCCGATGCGGAGGCTGTGGTGCAGCGCATTCGGGAAGGCCTGTACTGGCTGTCCCGCCTCCATCCCGTCTCCGAACCGACCGTGGAAGTTGTCGAGGACAAGGACTGGCAGGAAGCCTGGAAGGAGCACTACGCCGCGTTCGCGGTCGGGCAGTCGTTCCTGATTCAGCCGGCATGGGACGAGGTTGGCACCACACCGGCCGGCCGCCACGTGCTGCGGCTGAACCCGGGCATGGCCTTCGGTACGGGCCTGCATCCCTCCACAAGACTGTGCCTTGTGTTGTTGGAAGGCTTGGGTTTGCAAGGGGCGCAGGTGCTGGACGTGGGTACGGGAAGTGGCATCCTGGCCCTGGGCGCGCTCAAGCTGGGAGCGGTTCGGGTGGTGGCCACCGATACGGATCCGACAGCCCTGCCCGTCGTTGCGGAAAACGCCTCCTACAACGACGTTGCCTGTGGCCCGGCCGGACCCCTGATTCCGTTCGCGGGTTCCTTGCCCCCGCCTGCCCCATTTGATGTGGTCGTGGTGAACATCCTGCCCCATGTGATCGTGTCCCTGCTGGACCGGGATGCGCTCGCTTCCTACGTGGCACCGATCGGTCACTTGATACTGTCGGGCATCATCGATGAGCGTCGGTCCGAAGTTGTGGATGCCTTGCAGCGACACGGTTTCAAAGTCTCCGTGGCCCGGCACGAAGAAGACTGGGTCGCACTCCTCTCCGCTCGCGCGTAGCCAATGCCGGGTGGAGTTGTCCAGGCATTACCGACCGGCGTCGGGCCGGCGGCTGGTTATAATCCCGTTCGCATCGGGTCACGTTCCCAGCCGCTTCAGGAGCTCTATCTCAATGACCTTCTCCTCCAATGGCGCTAGCGCCGACGAACATGTTCACGACGTTCTGATCATCGGCAGCGGTCCGGCTGGATTCACTGCCGGTCTCTATGCGGCTCGTGCCAACCTGAACCCGATTCTCTTTACGGGTCAGGAGTACGGCGGCCAAGTCTCCCTGACCTACGAAATCGAGAACTATCCGGGGTTCCCGGAGGCTCTCGGCGGTCCCGAGCTGGTTGAACGGATGAAGCTGCAGGCGGAGCGGTTCGGCCTCAAGGTCGAATTCGACTACGTGACCGAGCTTGATGTGGACGAGCACCCGTTTACCCTCCGCACGGAGGCCGGCAAGGTGTACCGGACCCGTTCGGTCATCGCCACCACGGGGGCGCGTCCCCGGTACCTGCATATTCCGGGCGAAGAGGCACTGACCGGACGCGGCGTGAGCTACTGTGCTACGTGCGACGGATTCTTCTTCAGGGACAAGGATGTTGTTGTGGTCGGAGGCGGCGACAGCGCCTTGGAAGAGGGGTTGTTCCTGACCAAGTTTGCCAGTCGCGTCCGGGTGATCCATCGGCGCGACGAATTCCGGGCCTCCAAGATTCTGCAGGACCGGGCCACGAAGCACGACAAGGTGGAGTTCCTGCTCAACAAGGTTGTGTCTTCCATTCACCCCGGCGCAGTTGGCACGGTCACCAATATCGACCTCCGGGTAACGGTCGTCGGGGCGGACAGCAACATAGTGACCGTCGGCGTCTTCATCTTCATCGGTCACATCCCCAACAACGACCTGTACCGGAAGGACTTCCACCTCGACGACGAAGGCTATCTGGTGACCGATAAGAACATGCGCACGAATGTCCCGGGGGTCTTTGCCGCCGGCGAGATCCAGGACAAGGTCTTCAAGCAGGTGGCCACCAGCGTCGGACAGGGCTGTGCGGCCGCGATGCAGGCCGGGAAGTTCATCGAGGACTTGGAAAACCATCCATTCGAAGGCAAACACGCGGACCCGCGCGAACTGGATCCGGACGTGCTGTCCTTCGTCCAGGCCTAGCTCCCGGCCGGGTTCGGGACCTGGCCATTTGATGCGGACGCCCTGAGGCGGCTTGGCCGCAACAGGCTGCATGTCCTCCAACCCGCGGGACACGGCCGCACCTGGTGCCGTCCCCGAACCCAAAGGTGCCACGGCGCGCAATGCCGGCCTGCTCGCTGCCGGATCGCTGGCGGGCCGCGCCTTGGGCCTCGTCCGCGAAATTACGATTACGCGCCTGTTCGGCCAAAGTGGCCGGGTCAGTGCGTTCGTGGTGGCCAGCCAGATTCCGGTCATGCTCCATGACCTGATCGTCGGTGGCTATGTGAGTGCTGCGTTCGTCCCGGTTCTGGCGGCCAGGTTGGAGGACGACGACAGACCGGGGTATGGCCGCCTGGTCGCCGCCCTGCTGTTTGCGTTTGGCCTGATTGTGCTGGGCGTGGCGACCCTGATGCTGTGGTTTGCCGATTCCATTGCCCGGGTCATGGCGGGAGGCTTCGCCCGGTTCAGTCCCGAACTGCTCGCCGAAACGGCTGCCATGGTGCGGTGGATGACCCCCGTCCTGTGGTTGATCGGGATGTCCGGTGTCCTGAATTCGGTTCTGTTTGCGATGGACCGCTTCAGCTGGCCGGCAGTGGCCAACGCCACGGTGAACGTCGGCATCATCGCCATCGCGCCGCTCTGGGCTCGCGAGCACGGCGTGATGGCCTTGGTTTGGGGCTTGTGGGCCGGCCATGCGCTGCAGGCCCTGATTTTGGCCGCGGACTTGAAACGGACAGGCCTGCAGCTGTTCCGCAACGTGTTCGATCCCGGCTTGCGGCAACTGTTCCGGCGCTATCTGCCGATCATTGCCAGCCTTGTGGTCAGCCAGGTTCAGGTGCTGATGGACCGGCGTTTCGCCAGCGGTACCGGGTTGTCGAGTATTGCCTGGATGCGAACGGCGACCACGTTGCAACAGCTGCCGCTGGGGCTGATCAGCTTCTCGATTGGGTTGGCAACCTTGCCGGGTCTCGCCCGCAGCCACGCCGGGGCCCGCGGCAGCGAATTCCGCAGCCGCACGGTTGCGTCACTGGGTCAGGTGCTGCTGTGGATGACGCCGGTGCTGGTCTGCATGGGTCTGCTGGCCGAACCCATCGTCAGACTGCTGTTCGAACGCGGTGCGTTTACGGCGGTGGACACGGCCAGTGTGCTTCCGGCGGTCCGGATATATCTGATCGGAGCGTTCTGCGCCGCTTCGGATCAGCTGCTCAACAATGTGTTCTACGCGCGCCAAAACACCCTGGTGCCTGCCCTGGTTGGCATGGGCAGCGTCCTGGCTTACTTTGCAGCCGCGTTTCTGTTGCTTGACGGGTTCGGCTACCTGGGTCTGGTGTGGGCGGACACCGCCAAACATGCGGTCCACATGGCTGTGATGCTGGTACTGGTCGGGCGACGCGGGTTCGGGGCCTGGCATGGCTTGGCCGTGGAGCTGGTTCCCTGGGCCTGGCGGCTGGTGATCGGGGGTTCGCTGTGCCTGGCCGCTGTTGTGTTGGCGCGGTGGGCCGTTGGCGCCCTGATGTCTCCTTCTGCCGGACGCGACCTGGTTGACGTGGTCCTGTCGGGCAGCTTGGGCATTGCAGTCTACTTCGGTTGTCTGCTTGTTATGCGTACGCCGGAAGTGACCGCGATCGCGCACTACGCCGGGGATCGACTACCCCGGTTGTGGGGACTTTCACAGCGGTGATCCTCGGTTAACCGGATCAGGGGCGTCGGTTGCCGGACCCTGGCTCCATGGCCGGGGTCTGTCGTTCGACACCAACGCCGAGTGGCTTCGACCGGAGTTCAGTTCGGCGACGGCGTCGGCGAATTGCCGTTGGCTTTCCCGTTCGACAGCTCCGGCCGTTGTCGTTCCGCCCACCAGGCTTGCAGGTCCTGCCCGGCCCGGTGGACTGCCGCCAGCGCGTCGAGTTCGTTAAAGGTGGGCAGCTGCGGGTCCTGCCAGTCGGCCAGGAAGTCGGCCACGGCGTCACCCACCGCGTGTCCGTGGCGTTCCCGCACATAGGCGGTCAGCAAGCCGATGGTAGTGCTGATGGTGACGCTCTCGGTGACGCTCTCGGTGACACTCTCGGTGACACTCTGGGTGACACTCTCGGTGATGCGTTTTGCCTCCTCCGCCCTGCGTGCGGCGTAGGCCTCTGACATTGTTGCGTACATGCCCTTACCTCGTTCTTCCCACCTCGTGTTCTGAATATAGTCTGTAAAGCCCGACCGCAACCAGTCCAACAGCACCTGCCACAGGCTGTCATCCCCCTCCGCCAGGGGCCGCAGTCCCTCCCACAGCCGGCTGGCTTCCGCGACAACGGCGGTCTCGTCCATACCGCGTTCCCACTGGAGCCGACCGCGGCAGCGTTCCAAAGGCATTATATGGGCCAGCAGACTGCCCTCGGGGAAGATTCCCGATTCGGTCCGCCCCGCGTCCAGGAGGAAGATGCCGGGCCGGGGAGTGATGGTCCCGTCGGGGGCCACGGAGGGCAGGGACAGGTCCGCGGTCCATCGAATGGGGCCGGTGTGTACCAGGGCGGCTCGCGTCGGCACCGCATCGGCGCCCGTCCGCAGGACGGCCAGCCTACGGGCATCCTGCCACAGGTCGAAGAGGTAGTGCGTGATCTGGCGTGCGGAGTCCGGGTCGTGGTCGGCCTTGAACTCCAGGAGAGCGGTGCCCAGGGGCCGTCCGTCCATTCCACATACCAGCCAGACCTGATCCCCCAGTTCCCGGGCCAGCCGGGCCGGCATCTCGTCGTTGCCCTCCTGCAGTCGGATCCACTCCGTGCTCCACTTGATCAGCTGGACTTCCCGGTCCTCCGGCAGTGCACCGATGTGGACCAGCAGTTCGCGCGCGGTACGTTCGTGCGAGAAGAGCAGCTTGGCGCGCGCGTCGTGCTGCCGCCGTGGCCGCACCGGACGATTCCGGACGGTTGCCGTGGCCGCAGGCGATTCCAAATGGTCGGGTTCGGTCACGATGCCCCCTGTTGACACTCACGGATCATGAAGATCACCTCCCACATCGACTATTGCATGAAAATTTTGAAATATAACCATAATTGATTCAAGAATTGTGTCTGTTAAACTGTTGTGGCATGGTCAAGTGAAATGCCACCGTCCATGTTGTTTTGTACTGTGCAACAACCTGTTGGATGTTGATTGGTCGGTTTGGGATGTTCGGCGGCGCCAAATTCGTCCTTGGGGCCACCACGGTGGGTTGGGGATGCAGCAACTTCCCTTGACGCGAACTCAAACCGTGCACCAGTGGGCAAACGCGGGGCCCTGAACCGCCAACGGCAGACGGGGCCTGTCGCCGTCCTTCAGCCAGCCTTCATGTTGCTGGCAGCCAAAGGTGTGGTTGTCGGCACCCTGGCCGGGGGATTGCCATGTGGGACCGCTGGGGCAACGTTGCGTCCGGTGACATTGTGGCAGCTCTTTCGCTGTCGGAAGTTGGTACGGGCCCGCCGTCATGGGGCCTGCGCCCGTTGGCCTCCAGGCCACACCGTGAACCGCGTGGCCGTTCTGTATTCGGCAGACATCCCCGTGATGCCCGGATTCAATGTAGAATGGGCATTCATCACCAAAACCACGCACGGAAGCCCGTGCTCCCGTCTCTTTGAGGATCGCTTGTCCATGTCCAAACGCAAGCGCCAACGCAATCGAGGTCGGCAACGAGGCCAAGCTGCCGGTTCAAGGCCCCATCGCGTCGCCAGGCCATTGCCGCGATCGGAGGTGCCGACAGTTCGGGAGGTCGCCGCGCCGCTTGCCGCCGCACCGGTCAACTCCCCTGTGCCGTCGCCTGCGGATGCCTGGAAGGAACAGTACGGTTATGTGGGCCGGGATCTCAAGTTGATGTCGGTGACCTCGGCCGTCCTCTTCGCCGCGATCGTGGTTGCAAGCTTCTATCTCCGCTAGGTTCCTGTGCGGCCGAAGCGGGACAGCGGTTGCAGCCGTGGGTTCTCGCCGACCGGCGCAGGCGGGCACCGTGCTGCGGGAAGGGGATCCCACACCGGGCC
>CAZMKQ010000008.1:9983-66336 GCA_964566955.1 uncultured Caldilineaceae bacterium
TGAAGCTGCGCTGGCTGCTGTTCCTGCTCCTGATAGCGGTCGTTTTTGCCGTGTTGAAACCCGGCAGCACTTGGCAGGAGTTGAAGCGGTCCTGGGCCCGGCGCGAGTGGATTGTCACCGTATTGCTCGTGGCCGTTCTCGGCTACTTGGCCTGGGGTCTGTACAACGCAGTGTCGTCCGGGGTTCTGTCCATCGGTTTCAGCCCGGCACGGGGCTGATGGAACATTGATGCGAGGTGGCGATGCGGCCGGTCCATCCGGCCTTGTCGCTTGTCGCCGCCCTCCTGCCTCCGTCCGCAATTCCAGTTTTCCAAGGGTTCAAACATGGCCAAAATTGCCTTCGTCGGTGCCGGCAGCACGGTCTTCGCCAAGACTCTGCTGGGCGACATTCTTGGATACCCGGCCCTCCAGGATGCCGAAATCGCCCTGTTCGACATCGATCGCGAACGGCTGGCAACCTCCGAGGTGGTGGCCCATAAGGTGGCCTCCGTCCTGGATGCCTCCCCGCGCATCGTGGCCACTACCGACCGCCGGGCGGCCCTGCAGGACGCAGACTACGCAATCAACATGGTGCAGATCGGCGGGTATCGGCCTGGAACCGTGAACGACTTCGAAATCCCGGCCCGGTACGGGTTGCAGCAGACCATTGGCGACACGCTGGGCATCGGCGGCATCATGCGCGGCCTGAGGACCATCCACTTCCTGCTGGACCTGTGCGCGGACATGGAGGCCGTCTGCCCGGAGGTCATGTTCCTCAACTATTCCAATCCCATGGCCATGAACTGCTGGGCCATCAGCCGCGCGTCCGACATCCGGACCGTGGGGCTGTGCCACAGCGTGCAGGGCACGGCCGCCATGCTGGCCCGGCACATCGACGTGCCCATTGGGGACATCGACTACCTCTGTGCCGGCATCAACCACATGGCCTTCTACCTTGACTTCCGGCGCCGGAACGGCGGCGCGGGCGAGGACCTGTACCCGCAACTGCACCGGGTGGTGGCCGACGGGCGCGTGCCGGAGGACAACCGGGTTCGCTACGACATGCTCACGCGCACCGGGTATTTCGTCACGGAGTCCAGCGAGCACTTCGCCGAGTACGTTCCGTGGTACATCAAGCGCGACCGCGCCGACCTGATTGAGGCCATGAACGTGCCGATCGACGAATACCTGCGCCGTTGCGAGGTTCAGATCACCGGCTGGCGCTACATGAAGCGCAAGATCGAGGATCCCGATGCGGACCTGACGGAGGAATTCCTGCAGGCCATGGCCGAGGCCGGGGTCCCGGAGGACCACCTGCCGCGGGTGCGCCACGGCTTTGAGAACATGTACGAGATTGAACGGAGCCACGAGTACGGGTCCCAGATCATCCATGCCATGGAAACCGGCGAGGAGGATCTCGTCTACGGCAACGTGCGCAACGGCGATCTGATCGGCAACCTGCCGGCGGATTGCTGCGTGGAGGTTCCCTGCAAGGTGGACCGCGACGGCCTGCACCCGCAGCCGGTGGGGGAACTTCCGCCCCACTTGGCCGCCCTGATGCAGACGAACATCAACGTGCAGGCCTTGACCGTGGAAGCCGCCCTGACCCGGAAGCGGGACCACGTCTACCATGCCGCCATGCTGGATCCCCATACGGCCGCGGAACTTGATCTGGACCAAATCTGGTCCATGGTCGACGAACTCATGGAAGCCCATGCCGACTATCTGCCCGCCTATGCGTAGGCTCGGGGACTGCCGCGGGTGCGTGTGGCAAGGCGCCCTCTCCAGGGATCGAACCTGGGACACGTGGTTTAGGAAACCACTGCTCTATCCGCTGAGCTAAGAGGGCAGGAACGGACAGGGATCGTACATCCGGCCATTCCGTCGGTCAAGACGGTGCCGGTTTCACATTCGCCGGACCCGCGGCGGCCACCAGCCAAGGAATCGCTTCATGGAACAGGTCAAGGCATTTGCAGACAACGTCCGCAGCACGGTCGGCAAGGTCATTGTCGGCAACGACGACGCGGTCGAACTGCTGGTGATCGCCCTTTTGTGTGAAGGACACGTCCTGCTGGAGGATGTGCCCGGTGTGGGCAAGACCATGTTGGCGCGTTCCCTGGCGATCGCACTCAACATCGATTTCCGCCGATTGCAGTGCACTCCCGACCTCCTGCCCAGCGACATTACGGGGGTGTCGATCTTCAACCAGGCCACCCGCGAGTTCCAGTTCATTGAAGGCCCGGCCTTCACCCAGATCCTCCTGGCGGACGAAATCAACCGCGCCACGCCGCGCGCCCAGGCGGCCCTGCTGGAGTGCATGGGCGAGAGCCAAATCACCGTGGAAGGGGTGACGCGGCGCCTCAGCCGTCCCTTCATGGTCCTGGCCACCCAGAACCCCATCGAGTACGAAGGCACGTTCCCGTTGCCGGAAGCACAGCTGGATCGGTTCCTGTTCAAGTTCAGGCTGGGCTACCTGGATTTCGACCATGAATTGACGATGATGGGCAATCTGGGCAAGGCCCATCCCATCGAGTCCCTGACCAGTGCGGTGGACGGGTCCGTGCTGCCGGAACTGAGCCGTGCCGTCTGGGACGTGCATGTTGAGGACAGCCTCAGGCGCTACATCGTGAGCCTGGTCCACGCGACGCGCGACCATGGCGAGTTGGAGCTGGGCGCCAGTCCGCGCAGCACCCTGGCCCTGTACCGGGGTGCCCAGGCCAAGGCGGCCGTTCAGGGGCGGGATCACGTCCAGCCGGACGACATTCAGGAACTGGTACCCTTTGCCCTGCCCCATCGCTGCATCATGAAGGCCGACAGTGCCTTGCGCGGCCGCACGGCCGAACAGGTGGTGGGGGACATTCTCGAAGCCACCCCCCTGGATCTGGAACTGCCGGACACCGTTGGCGAAGCCGATTAGGCGGACCTCCCGTTCCGACTCCGCGGATTTGCCGTCGGGAACTGCCCCGCCATGCGCGAGTACACCTTTTGGCTCATCATCTTTCTGGTGGTGGCCGTCCTTATGCGGCTCGACTGGGTGTACTACCTGGTGTATGTGGCCGGAGGGGTTTGGGGGTTGAGCCTGCTGTGGGCCAAGTACCACCTCCGTTGGATGCGCGTTACCCGCACGACTCCTTCGCACGCCTTCAGCGGCGAACTGGCCACGGGCGCCGTGCGGATCGACAACCTAGGACTGGTGCCGGTGCCCTGGGTCAGGGCGCGCGAAGCAGTCCCGCCGGAACTGCGCAGTCGCAACCGCTATCAGACCGTGGTCTCCTTGAACGGACGTTCGGCGGTGAACTTTGTGTACGAGCTGCGGTGTCGCCAGCGGGGGTACTTCCGGGTTGGTCCGCTCTCGTTGTCAACCGGTGATCTGTTCGGATTCGCGGACAGCGGCTTCGTCGAAGAGGAGCCGGAGACCATGATCGTGTTCCCCAGGGTCCTGCCCCTGGAGAAGATTGGCCTGCAGAGCAGGATGCTGTTCGGTTCCCTCGCCACCCGGCGTCGCATCTTCGAGGATCCCACCCGCCTGTCCGGGGTGCGGCCGTACATGTCCGGCGATGAACTGAAGCACGTTCACTGGAAGGCCACGGCGCGCGAAGGACGGACGCAAACCAAGAAGTACGATCCGGCCATCGCCTACGAGGTGGTGATGGCCATCGATCTGGACTCCCGATCCTACGGCACCCACGGGGTGGTCAGCCACAGCGAGTGGGCCATTGTGATTGCAGCTTCCTTGGCGTCGCACCTCAGCGAGCGGCAGCAGGGCGTTGGCCTGCGCACCAACGGGAGGGATGCGCTGACCGAAGAGCAGATGCAGGTGATGCCGTCCGCGCCCGGCCGGGCGCACCTGACCGCATTGCTGGAAGCCCTGGCCCGGGTGCAGGTGACCGAACCCGAGGAAGGCTTCACGGACTGGCTGGGCACCCACACCTACGATTTGGTGTGGGGCACGACCCTGATCGTGATTGTTCCCGTGCTCACCGGCGATCTGCTCTGGATCCTGCATGGCCGCTACCGCAAGGGCATGAATGTGCTGGTCATGGTGCTGGTGCCCCACCACGACCTGTCCAGGTTGAGGGCCCAGGGCGAGGCCTTGGGCCTCACGGTTCTGCTTATCGAGCGCAACGTGGATCTGTTGGAGTTGGCCTATGAACCAAGCTGAGCGCATGGCCGCCATCCCGGTTGAGGATGTGCGACAACCCGATCTGGAGTTGACCACGGTTGAATTCGACCGCCAATGGCAGCAATCGCTGCTGCGGCCGGCCCTGCTCACACTGATGCTGGGGTGCGTGGTGACCGCCGGCACCTACGTCTTCGTGGTTCTGATCGATGGGTTTACCGAGTCGATGGCGAACATCATCGTAGTGGTTTGCAGTGCCGCCGCCTTGACGGCGTGTGCGACAGGAGCCTTGACCTGGCAGGCAGGCAAGGAAGTAACAGAACGTCTGAAGTTCCGGATTGCCGAGCCCTTGGGTTGGATTGTAGTCCTGCGCACTTGGCTGTGGCTGTTTGGACCAGCACCGACGTTTGGGTATCTGGTGAGAGAACCGATCACCGCCGTGTTTGATGCCACTTTCATTGTGGGCGCGATTCTGGTTCTCCTAGTTTGGGGTGCCGCGGAGGGGATGAACCGGATGTTGATGGTTCTGTCCCTGCAACCGGACGAAGTGGACCACATCGCCCGCGCCTACGGCCGGATGTCGGAACCGGTCGAAAACACGTTGCGCAGTGATCGACGGGCCCAGTTGGATCGATTCATTGCTATGTGGATTGGCCTGGGCATCCTGGTGATCGTGCTGGCTGCAGGCAGCCAGGTGCGCCCTTCCGAGGGCGAAGGCCTGCTTACCATTCGCGCCCAACTGATCCATCCACGCGCAATCGTGTCCACCATCATCTATTTCTTTGCGGGTTTCCTGGTGATTGGCCAGGCCCGGCTGGTGGCGTTGCGGGCGCGCTGGGCCTTGGACGGACTGGCGGTGGACGAGGGCCGGTTCAGGAACTGGATGGCCTATGTGGTGGCGTTTGTGGCGGTGGTCGGTCTGATAACCAGCCTGGTGCCGATTGGCGACACCATCTTGTTGTTCAAGGCCATTCAGGCCGTGTGGCAGGTAGTGATGGGCTTCATGCGTCTGTTGTTGCGCGGCTTCGGCTGGCTGGTCGGCCTGTTTGTACGGGAGGGGTCGGTCGCCAGCGAGCCACCGGCGCCCGCGCTCGTCGAGATGCCGCAGCCGCTCGAAGTAGCAGCGGAACCGATGGAGATCGGCAGGGAACTCAACATTGGCGAGGTGGTGTTCTATAGCGCTGCCGCCGTCTCCGGACTGATCATTGGCTATCACCTTCTGGCTGCCCGGGGATTCGATTGGACATGGCTCCGCACTCGCCTGGCCATGCTCCTTGGGTTGTTTCGCAGGACCGTGAGTGCCGGGGCGGGTTTTCTGGTCAACATGGTCAACCGCGTTGCTGGGCTCGACATTCAACCGCGTCAGTTCTCAACCCGGCAGGCCTCCCATGGCATGTCCATGGATGAACAGGTGCAATTCACTTACCTGTCGGTGCTGGATGAGGCGGCGGAGCGGGGGGCGGGCCGCAAACCGAGCGAAACCCCCCGGCGCTATGCACCGCGGCTGGCCCGGACGCTGGCAGAGGACACCGCAGTGCAACAGGCGCAACAGGAGGTTGAGGGGCAAAACGGGGAATCCAAACCGGAAAGCGGCAGTGAACAGGCAGTCAAACCCGCGACTGAACCGACACCGGACGTGGGAGGCTTGACGGACGCGTTCTACAGGGCCCGGTACAGTTCCGAATCCGTGGACCAAAGGGATGTGACCTTGGCCGAGCAGGTTCTGCGACGCATCAGGGCTCTGTGGCGTCGGCCCGGTTCTCCCGAGTAGCCCTGAAGGGAGTGAATGCCACCCTCCAGACTCCCCGGTAATCCAGTTTTCGAACGGCGGGCAAGTCCGCGAGGATTGGCGGCGAGCGATGTGTGGCTTGTGGGTGGAAGTTTCAGGTGGCGACTGGCCCAACCGTCTGCAACAGTTTGCGGAAGTTGCGTCCCGGGGCCAGCTGGCCCAGGACCGTTGCTCTGTCCGCTCCGGTGCAACGGGGTAGGTTGCCCGGCCGGCCGTGAAGGGTTTCGTGTGCCAGCACGGCGAAGGCAACGGCTTCCTTCGCGTTCAACTCGGTCCGTTCTTCCGCAAGCGGAGCCACGGGGGTTCCTGCGAGGTCCGCCTGCAGCCAGGCCACGAGGGTGTCGTTGTGCACGCCGCCTCCGCTGAGCCAGACCCGGTCGACGGTGCCCGGCAACAGGTCGCGCACCGCCCTGGCGATGGACCGGCTGGTCAGGGCGGTGACGGTTGCTATCCTGTCCGCCTCGGCCAGCCCCCTGTCCCCGGCCTGTGACCACAGGCCGTCCGCACGTGCCGGTCCATATTGTTCCCTGCCTGTGGACTTCGGCGGTGGGAGCCTGAAAAAGGGATCGGCCAGCAGTTCGCACAGCCAATCCTCGTCCACCGCACCTTGGCGGGCCATGCTGCCGTCCTGGTCCCATTGGGCTTTGCCCCCGGTCGTCAGTTCGACAAACCGATCGATCATCATGTTGCCGGGTCCGGTGTCGCAGGCGAGCACGTCGTCCACACCTGCGTTGCGAGGCATGTACGTCAGGTTGGCAATGCCGCCTATGTTGACCAGAACCCGGGCCTCGACCGGCGACCGGTGCAGCAACCAGTCAACATACGACACCAATGGGGCGCCTTGCCCTCCGGCCGCCACGTCCGCCGGACGAAAGTTGCCCACGGTAGTAATTCCGGTTCGTTGTGCCAATACCGACGGATCCCCGATTTGGAGCGTGGCCGGTTCCCTGCCTGCGACAGTCACGGCATGGTGAATCGTTTGGCCGTGTGATGCGATCAGATCGATGTCGGAGGCGTCCGCACCGACTTCCGACAAGGTGGCCTGAACTGCGTCGGCGAACCAGTTGGCGGTCAGGACATTGAGTTCGCACACGTCCGCGACGCCTGCCTGATCCGAACTGCAAACGAAAGCCAGGCGACGGCGTTGTTCGTCCGTGTATGGCCGGTACCGGAATGCCTTGAGTTCGACCGCGAGATGCGGGGGCGCCCCGGTGACGGATGTCAGCGCACAATCGACACCGTCCAGCGACGTGCCTGACATAAGTCCCAATATCAACATGCGGGCATGGTCCTGCTTGGTGCTGGTCGAGCTGCGACTGCGGAGTCGCAGGCACTCCGTTCGGGTGATCGAAATTCTCTGTGAGGCCGTTGTGCTGTTGGATGCCGAAAGATCTGTGCGTGGATGTCGCCCATCGGACTTTCCATCGTCTGCCCCAAATGGTTTGGCGTTGGCCGTCAGGCTCCGGCGACCCGTGCCATGGGCGAGGATTCCCTTTCCATTTCCGCCTGCAGGAACCTGTGCATGAGGTTCGACCGCACCTCGGCGTGGTCGCGGGCGTGGAACAGGTTCCGGGTTTCGTCCGGATCGGCCTCTAGGTCGAACAGTTCCCCTTCCGCGGTGCCGCGGTAGAGGGTGAGCTTGTATCGGTCGGTGATCAACGTGCGCAGGTGCACCGTTGTGGGATTGTGGCGGTTTTCCACCATGGCCCAATCCCGCACGCAGTGGGCGGAGTCGTGCCAGGCATCAAGCTGGTCCATGCCCTGCATCACGCGGGGGACTTCACATCCCGCCGCACTCAGGAAGGTTTGGGGGACGTCGACCAGGCTCTGCAGGGCTGCCGACCTGGCGCCGGCCGGCGCCTTGCCCGGGTGCCTCACGATCATCGGTACCCTCACAACGTCCTCGTAATGGAACGGACCCTTGGCAATGAGACCGTGCTGGCCGAGAAAGTGGCCGTGGTCCGAGGTGAAGACCACCAGGGTGTTGTCGGCCACGCCCTGCGCGTCCAGCGTATCCAGGATGTGTCCGATGTTGGCGTCCATCAACCCGATCATGCCGTAGTAGATCGCCATGCTGCGGCGCATGTCGGCTTCCGAGTGCAGGTGCGAGTGGAACCCGTGGACTCCCTGGCCTCCGGGTTCATTCCAGTCGGAGAAGTCCGGCGACGTTTCCCTGGTCAGCCGGTGGTGCCGGGGCATGGACGCCATTTCACCTTCGACGAAGCGGCCGATTTCCATGTCGGCCGGGTCGTACATCGAGGACCAGGGTTCCGGGATGACGTAGGGTGGATGCGGGTCGAAGAAACTGGACCACAGGAAGAAGGGCCGGTCGGCGGCCACGGCATCCTCAATGTAGGCACATGTGCGTTTGCCCACCCAGTGCGAGTGGTGGAACCGTTCGGGCAGGTCCCAGGCCATGCCGCCGCGCAGGTAACGGGCGCGCGCGTACTTGTCGCCGGGATCGGGCGGCCATTGCTGGAAATAGTCCTGCCAGTTGGCAAGGCCGTTTTGTTCCATCCAGATGGCGTAGTGCTGACCCGCATGCGACTCGAAGCCGTGCATCCGTGCCGTTTCAACATGCTGGAACCCGTACCAATCGCCCTTGAACCGACGCCAGTAGTCCAAATCGCGCAGCAGGGGTTGGCACTCGATGGATGGCGAATCGGGGGTGGACGCCAAGGGCTGGAAGTGCGCCTTGCCGATCAAACCGGTTGCGTATCCGGCCCGGGTCAGGGCATCGCCCACGGTTGGGACGTTTTCCGGGAGGCCGACGCCAATGGCCCAGCACCCGTGCCGGGAAGGGTACTGCCCGGTAATCAACGAGGCCCTGGTCGGCGAACAGGTCGGGTTGGGGCAATAGGCCCGCGTGAAGGTCGTGCCCTCGCGGGCAAGCCGGTCCAAGGCTGGGGTGCGAATCCTGGGATTGGTCGTCCCGAGGGTATTCCAGTGTTGTTGATCGGACGTGATCAACAGGATGTTGGGTGGTTTGGACATGAACAACTCCCGATGTCCGGTGGGTTTGGGCGTCGATGGACGGCAGGCTTCCGGGTAAAGCCTAAGCCAAGGCACATATGCTCCGCGCGTCGGCTACACCGCTGCGCGCAGATGTCCGTCGCCCGCGGAGCACCGGAATGAGTTTCGATCGGAACGGTGTGCGTTCGCTGGCAGGTGACGAACGACCGGGCCCTTCTCCGCACAGCCAATCGCGGACCGGTGCGCACACCGGGACTGAACAGGCGTTGTTGCCGGCAGTAGCGCCTGGCGACAACGTCAAGCACGTGGGATCCGTCATCCCCCCAACATCACGTCGTCTTGCTGTATGCCTGCAAAGCGTTGGGACCCATTTGCCAATGTTGTTGGATGGCGGCGAGTTGGCTGGGTTTCGGCCTTGCGGCATGTCGCGGTGCGCACGGCCCTGGTTCATCTCGGTTGCAAGGACGGTGGCCAAGGCCGGACTGCGGCGACTGGCCAGCTGTCCGGTGCCCCGGGCTGCAGCAACGCGTTTGAGGGGTTGGGTGTGGCGTTCCGAGCGCGGCATCCAAACTTCCGGCCGTGGGATTGGCTTCGCGTCTGGCGCCATGGCGGCAGGGAACACAGTTCCCTGGCCTTCGATTGCGCAGCCACCGCCCGGGGTGGCGCGGGCCGGGCGGTGGGTGAAAAACCCCCATGTACGCGCAATCCGCCTTGGCACCACCGGCAGGCTGAATTGACCCTTGATTCGCATGGTGCTAGACTCATGGTTGGAATCCAGGAATGCAGAAATCGATAAAGTTGGAATTCAGGTTTCAGGTGGCGGAACCTGCCGCACATCATCTGAACCCCCTTGGCAGATTGCCGGTACTGTCATCCAGCTTGTGAAGTTGGCGCCTGATACAGATCGGGCCATCCAGTGGAAATTAACGCCTGCCTTGGGCAGGTGCGGTATGCCCTGTTGTGTGGGCGGGTTTGTCTGTTTCAGTCAGGACAGTGAGTAGCGATGAACGATTCTTACGGGTATGGCCGCGACCGCGGCGATCGCGCACCGGGCGGCCGCGGTTATTCAGTCCGCCAGGACAATCCTTCCCGGTACAGTGGGCCGGGTGGACGGCAACAGAGTGGCTATGACGATGCACTGGAAAGCGTCCAGCGCCATTCCGTCGTCAATGGCACGGTTCTGCACGAGGATGACGATGGCGGAATCATCGTCCAAATCAACGGTGCGCGGTTCGAGGGCAAGGTCTCGGAGACCGAACTTCGCCAACTGCCGCCCGAAATGCAGGCGGACCTGCGGGAGGAGGGCCACACCAGCGAGTTCTTCGTGCGGCGCACCCCGGCACGGAATGCCTACCCCGATGAGCCGATGTACTACGACCTGACCATCACCGGCCTGTGGCGCGAGGAGGACTGGCGCCAGGCCGAAGATGCCCTGCGTTCCGGTGATGTGTTCCCCGTCGTGCCGACCAAGTACAACAAAGGCGGCCTGCTGGTTCGTTTTGGCAGGATGCTGGAAGGCTTTGTGCCGATTTCACACATCTGGAACTTCCCCTCTTTCCGCGAGCCCGAGCAGCGCGAGGAAGCACTCAACCGCTGGGTCAACGAAGGCGAGGAAATGCCGGTCAAGGTCATCGAGGTCACGCGGGACAAGCGCAAACTGGTCCTGTCCAACAAGGAGGCCGTCCTCGATCGCAACCGCGAAGACAAGGCGGCCCTGTTTGAGACCCTGCAGGTCGGCGACGTGGTGGAAGGCACCGTGCGCAACATCCGGGACTTCGGCGCCTTCGTCGACATTGGCGGCGTCGAAGGCCTGCTGCACATCAGCGAGATCGACTGGGATCTGGTGCGACACCCCAGCGACTACCTCCAGGAAGGCCAGGTTCTGGAGGTCAAGGTCCTGCACATCGACCGGGAGAAGGGCCGCGTCAAGCTGAGTCGCAAGGCTCTCGCACCGACCCCGTGGAAGACTGTGCCCGAACGGTACAACGTGGGCCAGATCGTGTGGGTGGACATCACCAAGAAGAAGGACTTCGGTGCCTTTGCCAAGCTCGAACCCGGTGTCGAGGGGTTGATTCATGTGTCCGAAGTGGCGCCCAAGGCGGAGCGCAACCCGATGGTGACCATCAACGAGGGCGACCGGCTGGAAGTGGAAATCATCCGCATCGATGCCGCCAACCAGCGCATCGGCCTCAGCCGCGCCCGGGTTCTCAATGCGTCGTCGGGCTGGTCCGCCTCCGGGGAATTCGACGACGACTACGATGATTACAACGACTACTAGGCCGGGGCGAAGCGGAAGCGGCTGGGCCGGGTGTGGCCCGCATTGATCAGGAACCGACCGCGTGGGCGGTTGGTTTGTTTCCGGTGATGCTGCGCGGCCTGCGAGCGGTCATCGCTGTGCGTCCGTGGCTCGACTTTGGTACGTAACCGGCGGCGGGGTGGTCCTGTGCATGGATCAGGTGATCCTGCTGGACAGGCCCTCGCGCCAGGAGATACGGCTGCCCAAGGGCCATGTCGAACCGGGGGAGGAGCCGGAGGCGGCCGCTCGCCGGGAGACTGCGGAGGAAACCGGCTTCGCCGATCTGCACTTGTTGGCCGGTTTGGGTGTGCAGACGGTGAAGTTCGATTACCGGAACAAACGGGTCCACCGAACCGAGCACTGGTTCCTGTACCAGCTTGGTTCCGCCTTCCGGCAGGGCCGGCCCCCGGAAGATGAACGGCAGTTCAGGACGATGTGGCGTCCCTGGGAGCAGGCGCGCGACCTGCTGACGTTTGAGGCCGAGCGACGGGTGCTGGCCGAAGCGGCATCAGTTTGGTGCAAGCTGCGGGCGCGGCCCGTCCGGGCCGAAGGGACGTCAGGACGCCCGGGCCGGGCCTACCGGCGGTAGGTGCCGCCGGCCTGGGAGCGGTGGCGGTAGGTGATGCGTCCTTTGGTCAGGTCGTACGGACTGACCTCGATGGTCACACGGTCTCCGAGCAGGACCTTGATGTAGTTCTTGCGCATGTGCCCGGAGAGATAGGCAAGAATGCGGTGGCCGTTTTCCATCTCAACGCGGAAGTTGGCGTTCGGCAACGTCTCCACCACCGATCCCTCCATCTCGATCTTTTCCTTGCTCATCCCTTGCTCCGTGGCTGGTCCGGCTTCAATCCCAGGGGTTAATATCGGCGCCTGCTGCGCGCCCGCGCCATCGTTCGTTGGGCCTTGCGGATGGCTTTCTGCTTCTTGATGCGGTTGACTTCGCTTCTGGAGGTGAACCAGCGCTTCTGCCTTACTTGGGGCAGGATGCGGGCCTCGGAAACAGCTTTGCGAAATCGTCGCAACAGCGACTCCTGGGATTCGCCAGGCCGGAGATCTACGGTAATGGGAGCACCTCTGCCGATGAATTTTGGAACAAATACGATCCTACGCGACACAAGATTATACTCGTTCCCCGAATGACCAACACAAAACCGGATTCCTCATTCCGACAGGCCGTGCGCAGGCTCCTGGCGGACCGGGCCCGCGCCGTGGGCCTGTCGCTGGATGATCGCCAGCTGGAGAGGTTTGCCCTGTTCGCCGACTGCCTGCGGGACGGCAACGCCCGGGTCAACCTGACCGCCATCACGGACGTGGAAGGGATTGTGTTGAAACACTTCCTGGACTCGATGGCGGTGTGGCCGGCGCTGTCCCGCGAACTTGAGGACTTGAGGGATGGCGACCGACTGGCCGTGCTGGATGTCGGCACCGGCGCCGGGTTGCCCGGCGTCGCGTTGGCCATCCTTGATTCGGACATCCGGCTGACCTTGATGGACGGCACGCTCAAGAAGGTGGACTTCCTGACCGCGGCCTGCAGGACGCTGGGCCTGGCGGACGTCGACGTGGTGCACGGCCGGGCCGAGGAACTGGGCCGGCAGCCGGCCTTCCGGGAACGGTTTCCCGTGGTCGTGGCCAGGGGCCTGGCACCCTTGCCAACGCTGCTGGAATACCTGGTTCCGCTGACCCGCGTCGGCGGTCTGTGCCTGGCCTACAAGGGACCGAACCTGCCCGTTGAACTGCAGGCGGCCCGGCCGGCCCTGCAGGCCCTGCGGGTGGACGTGGAGAGGGTGATTCCGGTCCGCGTGCCCGGGCTGGATGCAACCCGGCGGGTGGCTGTGTTCAGGAAAACCCGGGCCACGGCGGCCAGGTACCCGCGCGGCCAGGGGCAGCCGCGGCGGAGCCCGTTGCAGGCCTGATGCCCAATCAGCCGAAGACGCCGTTGCCGATTCCGAAGACGTTGTCCGGGTCGGCGCTGTGCTTGAGTTCCCTGAGCATGGAGCGACTGGTCGCGGTCATGACCCGGTCCAGGTAGTGCTGTCGCAGCTTGCCGACGCCATGGTGGTGGGAAATGGAACCGCCGGCGGCCAGAATTGCTTCCCTGATGCCGTGTTCGACGTCGATGAAAACCTCAAGGGGGTTTTCGAGATCGCGGTTGGAGAAGCCGTGGGTGAAGTAGATGCAGACTCCCGAGTGGTACACCTGCGTGATGCGGGCGGAAATGAACGGGTTGCCGTACAGGCTGTGCTTGGCATGCAGGTCCAGGGCCGCCTGTTTGACCGAATCGACCACGTTGTGGATGTTGTCCCAAGTGGTGGAGGTTTCGTAGGTCTCGCCGGAAATGTAATAGGGAGCCAGGAAGTCCCGGATGTAGGCGATGGCATAGGTCAGCATGTAGCCGCGCTTGCCGTTTTCGGAACCTCCGGCCACGCCCCGAAACGACTTGGCCAGTGACTTGATGTGGCGGGCCTGATGGGAGACCTCCGACCTGGAACCTTCCATCACCACGGTCGCGGCCGAGATGTTGCGCAGATCGAACCGGTACAGTTTCTCCAGGGCCGTGCGCTGGATGGTTTGCTCCACCGCCTTGAGGCCGGTGGCCTCGGGCTTGAGTGCCTGGCTGAACCGAAACTGGAGGTTGTCGACGAGACGCACGCTGGCCGGCACCACCCCGGAACGCTGTAGGCGGAGCATGAAATCCACACCTCGGGAGAAGTCCGGGAACACATACGAGGCGTACCGGGTTTCCTCGGGGATCCGGTGGATGTTGACCACCGCTTCCGTGATCAGGCCCAGGTTGCCTTCGCTGCCGAACACGAGGTCCCGGGGCTGAATGCCCGCCGAACGGCGAGGGGCGGAATCATGGTGGGTGACCTCGCCCCGGGGACTGATGAGGGTGACCTTTTCGACGATCTGCTCGATGTTGCCATACCGATTTTTCTTCATGCCGCTGGCGTTGGTTGAAATCCAGCCTCCCAGCGTGGACAGCTCCATGCTGTCGGGCTCGTGGCCCACAACCCAGCCCTCGGCGCGCAGCGCGCGTTCCAGTTCACTGCCGGTGATGCCGGCCTGCACGCGGGCTGTCTGATTCGTCTCGTCGATCGACAGCACCCGGTTCATGCGGCTCATGTCCACCGATACGATGGGACGGGTCTCCGCCGGCGACAGCAGCAGGGCGTTGCTGACGTTGGTGCCCCCGCCATAGGGCACCAGGCACACGCCGTGTTGGCCTGCCAGTTGGATCAGCTGCTTGGCTTCCTCGGTGGATTCGGGCCAGACCACGAGATCGGCTACCCGCTCCAGGTTCTCGTAGATGACCTGGTACAGCTCCCAATTGGACGTTTGCCCGTGACTGTGATTGAGGCGCACCTTGGCGTTGTCCGAGACGCGGTCATGGGCCAGGACTGTCTCGACGGCCCGGCGAAACTCGGGACACGGCAGCGGTTCCGGCACAACGGGTGCGGAGTTGGGCGACTTTAAGTCGGTGGGATCGATTTCGTGGCCCAGGATGTTCTGCACGAAAGGCCAGAACAGCGGCATTTCGGTCCCGGACATGTCATAGCGGTGGCCGGTCAATTCAACCACGCCGCGCTCATTGAGCCGGAAGCGCGTGTCGCGGTATCCCCACAAATGGTCGTGCAGGGTTGGGTCCAGGGACTGACCGGAACGGTTCGGGGCCTTGTCCGCCATGGCCAGAATCCTTTGGCGATGATGAGGACTACAGAGGGGACTTCCATTTTACTACCTGGGGGCTGGTCGCCGGGACGTTCCCTTTCCGATGCCGGTGGTTCGCCAACGCTGCAGGCCCGCTCGCACCGATTGCCGGAGGGATCAAGGCGGTCCGGCTGTGGCAGACTCATGCCATGGTTCCTTCGCTCTCGCCCCGCCGCCTCCGGCAGTACCTGGTTGCCGCCACCGCCTTGATGTTGCTGCTCGCGGCCTGCCGGGCCGATGCTCCTGACGAACCGGCCCCCCTCGTGGCCGGCGCGGAACGGGTCCAGGCGGCCGAAATGGCGCCGGGCGAACTGCCTGTGGGCCATACCCGGGAAGGATTTCTCTACCTTGGCTCCCCGGAGGCGCCCCTGGTTCTGTACGAGATCTTCAACGCCAATTGTCCGGGATGTGGCAACCATCACCGGTCCCGGTTGCCGTCCTTGGTGCAGGAACATGTCCAAAGCGGCGTGGTCCAGATGATCATGGTGGATCTAGCCATCAGTCCGGAGTGGGGCGAGCAGGCGCATTTCACGGCCTGGTGTCTGGGCCGGCAGGTCGACGCCCAAAGTCAATGGCAGTTTTGGACGGATCTGTTCGCAGGGCAGGCTTCCTGGATCGCTGAAGGCGAGGAATTCTCGCTGCGGCTGGCCGATGAGGCGGGAGCCGAAGCATCGGTGTTGCGGACCTGTATCGAAACGCAGGCCCCCGCCGCGGTGGCCGAACTTCAAGCCATAGCCGAGGATCGGTTGCTGCCGGAGCGATGGTCCACGCCCGTCTTCCGCATTGAGGACAGGACCGGCCGTTTCCTGGCGTCCCAGGTTGGCTCGCCGTCGCTGGAAGCCTGGAACCGGCTCGTGGAGCAGGCCCTGGCCGCGGCTTCCTGGTAGCGCGTTTCCGGGCGGGCGGTTCCCTTCGGCAACCGAAGGGGTTAGGCGGGAACGCGCTCGGGCCTGCCGGCCAGCCAGTCCTCCCGGGTCGCGACCCGTTCCGGAAACAGCCGGCTGCGCGCCAGGAAGCCGGCGCCGTGCTCCGGCATGGGATCCTGATCCGTCGGCTGGTAGCGGACGTCAAGACTCCAGCGCACCTCGTTGGAGTTGTTGGGCGTGGACATGTGCACGCACCGGTCGTTGAACAGGACCAGGTCGCCCTTGTCGGCAATCAACGGTACCGGTTGGCGGTTGGTCGGCAGGTGCTCGGCGTCGATTTCCAGGAAACCGGTTCCGGAATAGCCCTCCTTGTGCCACGACTTCACCCGTTGCCGGTGCGTGCGCGGCATTACGTGCAGGCACCCGTTCTCCAAGGTCGAGTTCACGAAGGGAATCCAGACCGAAATGACCGGATTGGCGTTGGCATCGGGCCAGTAGGACTTGTCCTGGTGCCAAGGCACCACGCCCGCGGCCACGCGCGGGACTTTGGGGCGTGTGTTGTACACGGGATTGGAAAAGATTTCGGGACCAATCAGGGATTCAACCGCGTCCAGAATGACCGGATTGGCCATGAGCTCGTAGTAGCCCGGATCGCGGTCTCGCCAACCGCGTCCGAAGACCAGAAAGTCTGCGTCGGTCAGGTCGGCAAACAGATCCGCCAGCCGCCGCTCGAACGGACGGTCCGCCATCGGATCCGATACCAGGCCGTCGGCCACCAGTTTCCGGGCAATGGTGTCCACCTTGCGCTTCATCGCGGCGCGCGCCGGCTCGAGATCCGCGTCGTCAAGAACATCGGGCACGATGAGGTAGCCCTCTGCATCGTAAAAGTGTATCTGCTCGTCCGAGAGGCTGCCGCCGTGGTCGCTGCGGAATGTGTCCAACATGGGTCGCTCATGCTCATGGGGTTGGGTCGGATTGCATTGTCAATTGTAAGGTTTCCGATTGCAGGGCCGTGGACAACCAATCAGGGCCGGTTCCGAATGGCGAGTGTCCAGACCGTTAATCCGGGTGATCGGTGCCCTCCGCCATCTCCGGCGCCCCCCCGTGGGGCCCCGCCGGTGTCCAGGCCGCCCGGATCTTGTCCACTGCCGCGGGGAGTGCCCACTGGTTCCAGACTTCCGGTCTGGCCTGCGGGAACTACGGCGCGGCGTCGCGCTCGGTGGAGCCCTCGTTGGCCCGGGTCCAGCTGCGCGATGTCCTTGAACAGGGCAATGTCGATGTTGAAGCTGCGCAGCATGTCCACGACCTCGGGTGTCCGTTCGAACATCGAGGGATGCATTGCGATGCGAATGACGGAGTCCACGTAGTCGCAGGCCTTGGTCGTGGTTCAGCATTCCTCGGTGTAGGGCGGTGCCTCAAGTCGGACAAGGTCCAACAAGGGCGGGTCCGTTGGTGCCCCAGCCAAGGTTTGCCCCGCTTGCAGGCGTACAGTCGGCGTTGGCCGCCGCCTCGCCCACGCGTGCAGGTGCGCTTCAAGACCGTGGGATGCGGTCTGCTGGGCGCAAACCGCGTCGCAGGCCCAGCCGAGCATTCAGGACACCAAGCGCGCCTTGTCGCCGCTTGCGGCCGTGGCGAACAACGTCTTGCACTTGCCGTCCTTGGGTGCCTCGAAACTGTCCGGGTTGGGAAACTGTTCCGGCAGATAGACCGGATTGACAAAGACCGACTGCCAGTCGCCGACCAGGGTCTTGCCGATGAGGACGACTTCCTCCGCCTCGAGCTCCGCGTCCCACGTCTCGGGCAGGTTGGACAGCCAGATTTCAAGCACTGCATCGACGTCCCCGTTGCGCAATCCCTGGAACAGGGGCAGCGTGGCGCCGAAGACGACATCCGTGGGATGGCCGCATCCTTTCTCCACCAGGTATTGGGCAACACGGTTTTGAATCAAGGCGCTCTGCCAGTTCAGTTGGCAAAGACGACGGGATTGCCGGAGACTGGCTCGGAGGGGGCCGCCAAGTCCGCGGATGCAGACGGATTGCTGCAGGCCGCGATAGCCGGGACGACCCGTATCAGCAGTATTGCCAGGACCGGGAAACGCTGGCAAATCCCATGGATTGGTGCACCGTGCACCCCCTGTGGGTTGGCACACGACGTTGAAAATTTCCCGCAGGGTCGGTGGATTGGCAGGGCCGGCAAGTCCAATTGCCGAGTTGCAGACTACTGCCGGTTCGCCAAAACCGCGTTTGACTCGTGGCGGTGGAGGGCCTGGGTTCCTCGCTCCACGAGGAACCCAGGCCGCGCGTTGGGAGACGGTGTTTGCATGTCCTCCGATGACAAACCCGACTTCAGGCTGCGTCTATTGGTCCGGCCAGCCGTCGGCGACCTCGCCGGCGTCCAGGGCCGCTTGGATTTTCTCCGCGGCCGCGGGGGTTACCCACTGGCTCCAGGCGTCCTGCTTGGCCTGCAGGAACCACAGTGCGGCATCCCGCTCGGTGGCCCCTTCGTTGGCCTGGGTCCAGCGCGCAATGTCCTTGAACAGGGCGATGTCGATGTTGAAGCTGCGCAACATGTCCACGACCTCGGGGGCCCGTTCGAGCATCGAGGGATGCACGGCGATGCGAATATCGGACAACGCGTAGGCGCAGGCCTTGTCGGTGGCCCAGCATTCGTCGGTGTAGGGCGGTTCCTCAAGCCGGACAAGATCCAGCAAGAGGGCGGGTTCGTTGGTGCCCCACTGGTATCCCAGCCAAGGTTCGCCCCGCTCGTAGGCCCCGTACAGGTCGGCGTTGGCCGCCGCCCCGTCGCCCGGGTTCACGACATATATGTGCTCGTCAAGGCCGTAGGACGTGATCTGCTGGGCGTTAACCACCTCGCAGGACCAGCCGATCACACAGGAAACCAAGCGCGCCTTGTCGCCGCTTTCGGCCGTGGTGAACAATGCCTTGAACTGCTCGTCCTTGAGATCCTCGACACTGTCCAGGTCGGGATACTGTTCCTGCAGATAGGCCGGGATGACGAAGGACGACTGCCAGTCGCCCACGAGGGTCTTGCCGATATCGACGACTTCCCCGTCCGCAATGGCGTCATCCCACGGTTCCTGCTGATTGGGCAGCCAAATCTCAAGGGTCACGTGGGTGTCCCCATTGCGCAGCCCCTGGAACAGGGGCAGCGTGGCGCCGAAGGTGGCGCCCGTGGGGTAGCCGTAGCCCTTTTCCACCAGGTATTGCGCAATGCGGTTTTGGATTAAGGCGCTCTGCCAGTTCAGGTCGGAGAAGACGATGGGGTCGTGGGAAACTGGTTCTGCGGCTTCCGCCATGTCCGGCTCTGCCGAGTCGGTCGGCATGGCACAGGCGGCCATCAGCAAGGCGGCCAATGCCAGCAGGATCAGGACATGGAAACGATGGTCAAATTGAATGGATCGATGCACGAATGGCACCTCCCGTGGAGTTTGGTGCCGTGCAACCATAGGATCGAGCCCGTGGGCGCACAACATGATAACGACGGACCGTCCCGCGGGTGAGGACTAATACCCAGTCCGGGCGGTCATAGCTGGCAACCAATGGGATCCGGGCGCGTGAGACCGAGTGATATCGGCAAATGCCGGTTGCCCGCCTCCGGTCACATCCGTCAAGAATGCGGAGGCACTCGTTTGGCCGTGGCCTGCGTTGTGAAGTCCAGCAGGATGGCCAAGAAGTCAATCGCCAGCCCGATCATCATATCATAGGTGCGGGACCGGGTCGCCGGGGGCGTCATTTTAGCTGATAACGATAGGTTGACAACGGGCACTGGGAGGGGAGAGGGCGGAGCCGTGCGGTGCCTACCATGGGACACAAGCCACAGAGTGGAGTGCTTAGGCAACCTGGCAATTCGGATGGCCATCTCCCCCCACCTACGTTCCGACCGCCGTCCGCAGCGAACGGTACCGGTTGCGGTTTGACAGCCGCCGGGGGCCAACCGCTTCGTCTGGAATCTGTTCCTGGCGAACAACAACTGGGGCCACCGCGTGTGCCGCAGGCTCCGGGGCTGCGGGTGGTGGACCGACTTCCCGGCAGGGCGAAGACCGCGAATGGTGGATCCGAGTAGGACCTGGCAGTCCATGTACAAGCGGTTTGCGATGGTCCGCGGCGGGACTTACGACCGCGAGGCGTTCCTGGCCTCGCCCGAAGGGGCCGTGTACGCGGGCCAGGAGTTCTGCAAGGCGCACGCCGCGGCGCCAGTCCGACGGCACGCTGCAGCATTTTCCGCGGTGCCAGAGCCGGCATGGGCACAAGGCTGACGGTTTCACCTTCCCGGGCAAGGTGAGGATGGACGGCCACCGGCTGCACATTCCCCGGTTGGGATCGGTGCGGCTGGGACGGGGCCCCACCATCCGTACCAGGGGGGCGCGCCCAAGGCCGTGCGGTTGTTGAAGGAGGGCATGGACCGGCATCCGAAGGTGTAGAAACAGCCGGACAACCTGGACGCCAACAGCAAGTGCAAGCGGCGCCAGACGGCCAAGGTCCGGGAACGCTCCTGGCAGCCCGGGCAACCGCTGTCCAACCGGGCGCGGCGCGTGCGGGCCGTTGCGCAAGCTGCACTGCAGGAAGAAGCGACGGCGCGCGAACGCCGCCCATCGGCACAGTCGCAAGCTGGCGGACACGGCGCATGCCGTGGTGGTCGAGGCTCCGAACGTCCAGGCCATGACGCAGAATGCGCGGGGCACGGTTGAGCAGCCCGACACGAACGTCAAGGCCAAGTCCGGACTCAACCGGGAGAAATTCGCCTCCGGCTGGGGCCGGCTGGAATGCAACCTGGAGTACAAGGCCGGCCTTGTGGTGAAGGTGGATCCGGCCTGCACGTCGCAAACCTGCGCGGTGTGCGGACATGCCGGCAAGGCGAATCGCAAGACCCGGGCAACCTTCAAGTGCACGGCCTGCGGACCCACTGCGAGTGCAGACCGCAACGCCGCCGTCAACATTTTGCACAGGGGGCTACCCCTGATCCGACAGGCCCGCGGGGCAGGGGCTTCTGCACGGCGAGGGGCGTTTGGCATGGCGCCAACCCCGAAGACCCGTGAACAAGGCGGGCGGGGTCCGGACCGCATATCGAATGTCAACTATTCGATATGAGCCCCTTCATTTGACCACGGCCTGTGTCATGCGGTCCAACAGGATGGCCAGGAAGACGATGGCCAGTCCGGCAATCATGCCGTTGCCCGGCTCGTTTTTCTGGAGGGCTCGCAGCACCGTGTCGCCCAGTCCGCCTGCAGCCACCATGCTGGCGATCGTGACCATGGCCAGTGCCATCATCGTGGTTTGGTTGACTCCGGCCATGATGGTCGGGAGGGCCATGGGAATCTGGACCTTGGTCAAGGTTTGCAAGGGCGACGAGCCAAAGGCCTGCGTGGCCTCGATGGCTGCGGGCGACACCTGCTGTATGCCGAGGCTGGTCAGGCGGATCACCGGCGGCACGGAGTAGATGATGGTCGCGAAGATGCCCGCCGGCTTGCCCAGGCCGAAAAACAGGATGCCCGGCAGCAGGTACACGAAACTGGGCATCGTCTGCATGGCATCGAGCACGGGCCGCAGGATGTTGTCCACCCAGGGATTCCGGGCACTCACCACCCCGGTCGGAAATCCAATCAGGACCGATATGGCCACGGCCACGACCATGAGGGCGATGGTGTCAATCATCTGGTTCCACAGGCCCATGAAGCCGATGAACAGAAGCGCACCGAGGGTGAAGGCCAGAAGCGGCCAGTGGCCGACGCCGTAGGCGAACAGGGCCAACAACAGGACCAGGGCGGGCCACGGAATCCACAGCAGGGATCGGGAAATGAAGACCAGGACGCGCGTCACAAAATCGCTGAGGCCGTCGAAAAGCCAGCTGCCCTTGACGGTAAGCCAGTCCACGAAATCGTCGATGGCCCCGGCCGTCACCTGCCGCACCGACTTGTCCAGCGTGAGGACCACGTCCCCCCCGCCGGATGACTCGACCCGCGAAACGGTGGTCGGATACTCCATGGCCGGTCCCCACAGGGCCAGTGAAATCACCAGCGCCGCAATGACGACGGCGGCCTTGGCGGCGAGGTTTACGGTTGGGGACATGGAATTCATGCAGGTCGCTTGGAAGTGCGGATGTCCTGCGCCGCGCGAGTCGGACACGGAACAATAACGGGACCAGGCCGTTTCAGGCCCGGGGTGCAGCCAAGCCTTGCCTGGGCAGCCAACACCGGCGGAACCTTGGTGCAGCCTTTATGCCGCCACATGGTTGTGGGTCTCCCGTTTGTCGGGTGCGTGCTGTGCCAGGACCTTGGCGAGGTCGGCGCGGTGGATTTCACCCACCAGTGCGCCTTCGGCGTCGGTGACCGGAACCGGGTGTTCGCTGGCCATGGCCACCGGAATCAGGGCGTCGAGCAGCATGTCGGGTGTAATCGGAGGGCAGCGCACGATAATGTCGTTGCCGTCCCGCAGCGACCCGCGCCCCTCTGCGTACATGCGTTCCAGGTGGCCGCTTCCCAACAGCCCCTGAAGGTTGTTGTCGGGCCCGGTGACCCAGACAAACCCAAACGGGTCGTATCCCAGGTATTCCAGAACGGAGGCGGTGGCTTCGTTGCAGTCGAAGGCCCGGGACGGCCTTTTCATTACGTGGCTTGCCGTCAGGACGCCTGTCATGTTCACGCCGCGCGTGAACTCCGTCACATGGCTGTTGCTCGGGTTCAGCACTATGTCCGTGCCGCTGCCAATCTGGGCTACGCGTCCGTGGTGCAGAATGGCGATTCGGTCCCCCAGGCGCAGGGCTTCGTCCAAGTCGTGGGTGATGAAAATGATGGTTTTGCGGAACTCCTCCTGCAAGCGGATGAGCTCGTCCTGCATTTGCCTGCGAATCAACGGATCAAGCCCGCTGAAGGGTTCGTCCATCAGCAGAATGTTGGTGTCCGCGACGAGGGCGCGCGCCAACCCTACTCTCTGCTGCATGCCGCCCGACAGTTGTCGCGGATGAGCCGACTCCCAGCCGGCCAGGCCCACAAGTTCCAGAATGGGCATGGTTTGGGCACGGCGCTCGGCACGGGGCACGCCGCGCATCTCCAATCCCCAGGCCGCATTGTCCAGGACGTTGCGGTGGGGCAGCAAGCCATAGTGCTGAAACACCATGGCGGCCTTGGTGCGGCGGAACTGCAGCAACGCCGCCGGGTCCATGGCGGTGACATCGTCGCCGTCAATGACGATGCGTCCGGATGTCGGTTCGATGAGGCGGATGAGGGTGCGCACCAGGGTTGACTTACCGCTTCCCGACAGGCCCATGATGACGAACGTCTCGCCGCGGGCGGCCTCGAACGAAACATCCTGCAAGCCAACCACCAACTGCAGCTCGTCTTGGAAATAGTGCTTGGACTGTCCCCGGTGGGCCGGATCCAAGGCTAGTTCGGGATTGTCTCCGAACACCTTCCACAACGAGGCGACGCTGAGTATTGGATCCGTGGCGGCCTTGGCGGAATTCACGGGAAGCTCGACATGGTTGCGTACACGGTAGGCAGGCACCGCCGGATTGCAGCGCGGTGCCGCTTACTGCTGGTGGTTCACTCCCATGCGGGGAGGGGGCACGGAAGGCCGCGGTGTATGGTCGGGAGCGGATTCGGACAGCTGGGGTTGGGGCATCGCTTCCATGATACATGAACCGCCAGCACGGTGGCTGCCGCCCAATCGGCCGGCCCGGGACGGTCCCGGTCAAGCCAGGCGGGACCGCATGGCTGCCAGCAAGTCGGGCATCGGCGGACTTTCCAAACTCTCCGGCCGACCCGACAACCCGCTCATGTACATCGCGAGCATGAGCCGGAAGTCCTGCAATGCGGAAGCGAGGTTCAGCGCATGCACGGCGGTGTCGTCCTCCAGCCAGTCGAACATCGCTTCGCACATGTTGGCCTGGCCCACGATGTCCTCTGCGTGGTAGTCGTGCGTGCCGTGCCGGCGCCGGTCGCCCTGCCGGATCTCCCACCGGGTCATGGTCCACTGCACCGACCCGGTGTCCCCGGTCACCGCGACCTGCTTGTGGTGGCTGATGCGCGTGTCCTCCGGATTGTCCGCAGGCGCATTGGTTCCGCACCTGAACCGTGCTGTGGAGCCGTCCGCGAACCGGATTTGCGCTTCGCACTCATCCGGTGCCAAGTGCATCCGAGGGTTGGGTTCCAGTCCCGTGGCGCCCCGCAACAGGGTTGTGGAAACCGCAACGGGGGGCGAGGTCTGGAAGGCCTGGATTGCCTGCAGCACGTGGGTGCCCTGGTACGCCATGTTCATGCGCGCACTGGCATCGAGGTGACGGATGGGCCCGATGCCGCCCTGCCGCACCAGTTCCTGCAGGGCCAGGCGGCGCGGTTGGTAGTGGAGTTGATGGTTGATGGCCACTTTCAGGCTGCTCTGCTCGGCAAACCCCTGCAATGCCCGCCAGTCCTCGCCCTGCAGGGCCAGCGGCTTCTCGACGATCACGGATCCGACCCCGTTGCGGTCGGCGGCTTCAAGTATCTCCAGACGGACGTCGGGAGGGGTGTTGACGAGGACCAGGTCGAGATCCTGCTCACGGAACATCTGGGCGTAGTCGGTGTAGGCGTGCGGCACGTTCCACCGGTCGGCGAACCGCCGCAGGTTTTCGGCCGTGCGGGTTGAAACCGCCGTCAATTCCCCACGCGGCATGTGGGCGAAGGCTTCCGCATGGCCGCGCGCGCGGCCGCCGCTGACCCCCACGATGGCGCATCGGTATCGGTCGCTCACGCATCCTCCCAGGGTTTGAGCAGGACTTTCCCGCAGTTGCCGGTCATTTGCAGTTCCCAGGCGTCCTGTGCCCTGCGCAACGGGAAGCGGTGGGTCACGAACTTGCCCAAGGCCGAGTCGCAGTCCCTGATTACCTGCATGATCTTTTCCATGTCGCCGCGGTTGTAGTTCCAGGAGCCGATCAGGGTCAGGCCCTTGCGGATCATGTCCGGGGAAATCCGGATGACAGTATCGTCGGAACACTCGCCCACAAAGGCCACCTGGCCGCGAATTGCGGCGGCATCGATGCACAGCCGATGTGCCGCCGGATTGCCCGAGCAGTCCACGGCCTTGGCCACACCTTCACCCCCGGTCAGGTCGCGGATGTGTTCCGGCGTACCGCCGTCCGCGGGATCCAGAACGTGGTCCGCACCCAAATCCGCCGCCAATTGCTGGCGGAACGGCTGCGACTCCACGGCGATGACCCTCGCGCCCCGGTGTTTGGCGTTGATGACACCACCCAGGCCTACGGGTCCCAGGCCGGTGATCAGCACCGTGTCGTACGCATCCACGGCCATGCGTTGGAGCGCACCGAACGACGGACCCAGGCCGCAGAGGGCGAGAGCCCCTTTTTCCGTTTCAATGTCGTCCGGGAACCGGTAGCACATCCATTCCGGCTTGACGTGGTACTGGGCATAGGTGCTGGGCGGCCCCGGACTTTGGCGCCGGTTCCTGCAGAAGATGTATTCGCCGGCATTGCAGTGCCGGCATCTGCCGCAGGCCGTCAAGGGCAGTGCCAGGACCCGGTCCCCCACCTGCAGGCGGCCGGCTCCGGCGGCTGTTTCAAACACGGTCCCCGCGGCCTCGTGCCCCACCCAATTCGTGCTGTATCCGGATTGGTAGGCCTTGTACTCCGTGCACATGGGAGTGGTCTCGACCTTGATGACCACCCAGTCGTCGACAGCCTTGGGTGTGGGTTCGCTGACAATCCGGCAACCGCGTTCGCCATCGATTGTGACAAGGTCCATGTGCCATGCCCGTGTCTTGAGGAGGGGAGGAACACATCGATCGTATCACGTAGACCGACAGCCGGAATTCCTACCCCTCGAAACGCAGTCGGGACCATGGGAAGCCCATCGGTTGCGGGTCTTGACCGCCCGATCGCGGCAACCTGCTCAGGCCTGCCGCGCGGCCTCGGTTCCGCTGCCCGGCTGGGAGGCCTGTCGCGGTTCCGGAGATTGGCGCAAGGCGCAGATGCCTCGGCAAGGCAAGGTTCAGACTGGACACGCGCGATGAAACGAGCTCCAGGAGGACCAGCCGCCGATCCGGGATGGTTGTCGGAGATGTGGTTCCTCCGCCGTGATGACAGCCGCTCCGTCCCGGCCACAAATGGTCGCGTCCATGTGGGATGCCGGATTCCTCTTGTTTGAGGCGAAACCAGCTCCCGAACCGGCACCAACAACGACCAAAGTGGTCGCGAGGCAGTCCCGACATCCAGGTTGAGGGCCACAGGATGAAGTTCAAACTGGAACCGGACGATCTCGACGTCGAGCAGAGGCGCGGTTGGTGCCGGGCGCTGTCGGCCCGCACCGTGGGTATTCCGGAGCGGGAGCGTCGTAAACCGGCGAGATTGGCGCGGGCGGAGTCGCGACATTTGACGGAGTTAATCGTCTTAATGATCAGAGGCATTGCGCCCAATGTGCATCCTGGATTCGCCTGACAGGCCGGATGGACCGTTCCTACGGGGCTTTGCCAACGGTCGGATGCAAGGCCACCGGACAGACATCGAAGGAAAACGTTGCATGGCTACCTTTGTCGCAAACCGTTGGGGGCGCGTGTGCCTCTTGCTGCTGGTCCTCGGGCTGGCGGTAACGCTTGTACCGTCCCGGACCTTGTTGGCTCAGGGCCAGAACCAGCACGTGGTCCGCACAGGCGATACGTTGTATTCCATCGCGGCCCGTTACGGCACCACCGTCGACGCGATTGTCGCCCTGAACGGACTGTCCGGCGAAACCTACATCTATGTTGGTCAAGTCCTTCGCCTTCCCGGCGGATCCGGTGGCTCCGTTTCGGGCGGAGCAGGCTGCTCCGCCACACATGTGGTACAGGCTGGTGAAAACCTGCTGGCCATCGCGCTGTGGTACGAAGTGTCCATGGAGGCCATCGTTGCCGCCAACGGCATTGCCAACGCCAATCAAATCGGCGTTGGCCAGGAGCTTTGCATTCCGTCCGGAACTTCCGGCGTGGTGCAGGCACCGGTGCCCACACCGGCTCCGTCCAGTCCTTCACAGGCAACCACACACACCGTGGCCGCAGGCGAAAACCTGTTTCGCATCGCGCTCAGGTACGGTGTCCCAACAGGTCTCCTGATGGCTGTCAACGGCATCACGGATCCGACGACCCTCAGCATCGGGCAGGTGCTGGTGATACCCGGTGCCGACACCACGGTCACCCAACCCGCGCCCGCCCAACCCGCACCCGCCCAACCGGCGCCTGCCCAGGTTACGCAGCCTCCCGCGGTCACTGGCGTAGGAACCAATGAGTACGTAGCGTCGTACTGGAACAACTTGGATCTGAGCGGAACTCCGGTGCTGTCCCAGACGGTTCCTGCTCCGATTGACCTGAATTGGGGATCGGGTTCGCCCGGGACCGGCGTGGCCGCCGACGGCTTTAGTGCAAAGTTTGAAGGGGACTTCACGTTTGCCGCCGACACCTATCGCTTTACTTCCGTGGTGGACGACGGGATGCGGCTGTACATTGACGATGTCCTGGTCAAGGATGCGTGGTTTGACCAGGCTGCTTCCACCTACTTTGCCGACATCACCCTGGCACAGGGCACACACCGGGTGCGCCTCGAGTACTACGACCGGAGCCAAAACGCGCAAATAAGCCTGCGCTGGGAGCGGCGCAGCCAAGTGCAGGCCCCGGCCCCGACACAGGCCCCGGCCCCGACACCAACACAGGCTCCGCCTCCGGCTCCGGTGCCGCAGTCTGCTGCCACGCTCGACTTTGCCTACGGCATCCAGGCCCATGCCCTTGAGGTACACAATTCCCGTCCGGTCCTGCGCGCGGTCAATGACTTGGGGTTCACCTGGCTCAAGCAGCAGGTGCGCTGGAAGGATATGGAGCCCTCAAGGGGCAACCGCCAGTGGGTCGAGTTGGACGATCTGGTCGACCGTGCCGAACGCGCCAACGTCAACGTGCTGTTCAGTGTGGTGGCGGCTCCTGCATGGGCCCGTGAACCCGGTGCGGACCTGACGGTGGCAGGCCCGCCGTTGGATGACCAGGACTTTGCCAATTATCTCGGTGCCTTGGCCTCCCGCTACTGTAATTCGTCAGTCAAGGCCCTGGAGGTCTGGAACGAACAAAACCTCCACTACGAGTGGGGCAACCTGGCCATCGACGCCAACGACTACATCGCCATGTTGCGGACTGCCAACACGGCCATCAGGGCAGCCTGTCCGACCATGTTCATCATCTCGGGTGCACCCACCCCCACGGGCAACAATGGCGCAATCGCGGTGGACGACCTGACCTACATGGAGAGCATGCTGGCGGCCGGCATGGCCAACTACGTGGATGGCATCGGTGCCCATCCAAGTGGCTACAACCTTCCTCCCGACATCGTATGGCAGGACGGCTGCGCAACGATTCGGGTGACCGGGAACACGTTCAACGGTGCCTGCGACAACCCGCACCACTCCTGGAGCTTCCGGTCTACCATGGAGGGTTACCGGGCCCTGGCTGTCAAATACGGGGCCACCAACAAGAAAATCGTGCCCACGGAGTTCGGCTGGGCCGCCGGCGGGAAGTTTCACCCGTCCTACGCCTATGCCGACGACAACAGTTACCGTGAACAGGCGGACTGGACCGTGCAGGCGTATCGCATGATGAAGAACTGGGGTTGGGTTGGCCCCGCCATCCTCTGGAATCTCAACTTCCGCGTGGTGGGGGATGGGTCCGAGCAGGCCCAGTGGGGCATCGTGCGGTCCGATTGGTCGCCGTTGCCCGCCTATGAAGCGCTCAAGGCGGAACCCAAGTAGACTGCATTCGAATTTGGACACCCCGTTCCCTACGGCAGCCGGGCCCAGACCCGGCTGCCGTGACTCTTGACCGCCCACTTGACAACGGATAGGTCCGGTATGGAATACCAGCAGTACCTGGATGCGCATCAGGACAAGTTCGTGGAGGAGTACCTCGAATTTCTCCGGATCCCAAGCATCTCGGCCCTTCCCGAACACGCCCCGGACGTGCGACGCGCCGCCGAGTGGGTGGCCAACCGCGTCACGCAGGCCGGGTTGGAGAACGCGGAGGTTATGCAGACAGGGGGCCATCCGGTCGTGTACGGTGACTGGCTGCACGCCCCCGGCCAGCCCACGGTGCTGATTTACGGACACCTCGATGTCCAGCCTGTCGACCCCTTGAACCTGTGGGATCATCCACCCTTCGAACCCAGGTTGGCCGACGACCGGGTGTCGGCCCGCGGGGCTTCGGACAGCAAGGGCAACATGTTTCCCACCCTTGTGGCACTGGAAGGCCTCCTGCAATCCGAAGGCCGGCTTCCGGTCAACGTGAAGCTGTGCTACGAAGGCCAGGAGGAGATCGGAAGCCCTCAGATCAGCGATTTTCTGGCACGCCACAAGGAGAAGTTTGCCTGCGATGTCGCGGTCAGTTCCGACGGCGGCCAGTTCGACGCGGATCAGCCGTCGTTGACGGTGGCCCTGCGCGGCATATGTGCGGTGCAGGTGGACGTCACCGGTCCCTCCCGCGATCTGCACTCCGGCAGCTATGGCGGCGCCATCTGCAACCCCATCCACGAGTTGGCCGCCATGCTGGCGGGGCTTCACGACAGGGACGGCTCCGTGGCGGTGCCGGGGTTCTACGATCGGGTGCGCGAGGCCACGGCGGAGGAACGGGCGCAAACGGCCGCGGTGCCGTTCAGCAAAGAGGAGTTTCTGGCCGAAACCGGATCTCCCGCCGTCTTCGGCGCACCGGGCTACACCACGCGCGAGCGCATTTGGCACCGCCCCACGCTGGAGATCAACGGTGTCTGGGGCGGCTATCAGGAGGCTGGCATCAAGACCGTCCTGCCCAGTCGGGCCGGAGCGAAAATCACCTGTCGCCTTGTCGCGGATCAAGATCCCGAGGAGATCCGGACACTGCTGATCGACCATTTGACCAACGCGGCCCCGGAAGGAGTGGTGGTGGAGGTCCAACGCCTGTCCATGGACGGCAAGCCGTACGAAATCCCGTCCGACAACCGTTTCAACCGGATTGCCGCCGAAGTGCTCACCGAGGAATTCGGCAAGGCTCCGGTGTACCTGCGCGCCGGTGGCAGTATTCCCATTACCGGATGCTTCCGCGATCATCTGGGCGTGCACACCGTCAACTTCGGATTTGGCCTGAAGGATGAACTGGCCCATTCGCCCAATGAATTTTTCCGGCTGTCCAGTTTCCGCCGCAGCCAGCGTCTGTACGCACGGTTGCTGTGGCGCATGGCAGGGCAGTAGACACCGTTTCAGGCACCGTCATGGCGCCTGGTTCGCACTGGCGGTTTGGCAGGGGGGGCGGGTCAGCGGAAGCGGCTTTCGCTGAACCACATGTCCGGGTTGGAACCAAGGTGGGACCGGACCGGATCGGTTATCCGGGCGAGCCGGTCTTGGGTTTGTTGGGAGAGGGCTACTTCGAGCACCGGCAGGTTCCGAGTCAGCTCGGACGGATTGCGGGCACCCACCAGGACCGATGCGATGCCTGTCTGCTGTCGCACCCAGGCCAGTGACAACAAGGCCATGGAAAGACCTTCATCGGATGCCACATCCCTGATTTGGTCGAGCACGGAGAAAACCAGGTTTTCACACCCGGGCTCACGGTGTTGGGCAAGGGGGCGGGAACAGGAGTACAGTCGGGTGCGGGACAAGCCGTCCGGAACCTCGTCGGCACTGGCGTAGCGGCCGGTCAGCAACCCCTGCATCAACGGACTGTAGCAAATCAGATCGGCACCCCTCTGCCGGCACAGCGGAAGGATTTCGGCTTCCACCACGCGCCAGAGCAGACTGTAGGGGAGTTGATTGGACGGAATCGAGGCGAAGCCGGATATCTCGCCGAAATCCTGCACTCCGTAGTTGCAGACTGAAAAATGGCGGATCCAGCCCAGCGACTTGAGCTCCTGAAGCGCGGCAACCGTCTCGGCGGCCGGAACGTCATGGTCGGGCCAGTGAATCTGGTACAGATCGATGTAGTCGGTCCGCAGATTGCGCAGGGACTTCCGGCAGGCGGCCCGGATGCGATCCGGCCGGGTTTGCGATCCGCCCAGCTTGGTTGCCACCACCGCCTCGTGTCGGCGACCCAGGAGGGCTTCGCCCAACACGCGTTCCGATTCGCCGACCTCGTAGGCCGGGGCCGTGTCAAAAAAGTTGATGCCCGCATCCAGTGCCGCATGGACCGTGTTGATTGAGTCGCCCTTGTCCTGAGGTCCCCACACTTCCCCTCCGGCAAACGGCCAACAGCCGAGGGCGATTGAGGAAACCAACAAGTCCGTGCTGCCCAGTTGTACGTAGTCCATGGCGGGATGGTCCTGTTTCTGGTGAAGGGCGTCGCCGATGCGGACAACCGCCGCCGGCACTATGGAATCCGAGTAGGCCGCAGCCTTGTACAATCCGCCAAGGTTAGGTGTCCAGGGACAAGGTTTCCACGGACTTGACGTTTTTGAGCGATGAAATCGCCCTGTCGGCGATGGCCCGGATGCGGGTGGTGTTGTAGCTGGTGGGCGACCGTGGATGCCGGAAGGCGGGGTCTCTGTTGAGCATGTCGGCCACTTCGCTTGGTGCGCGGGGGGCCAAGCCTTCGGTTCCCTCCAACAGGCTCATGATCTTGGTTGCAAGCTCGGTGGGTTGTTCCGGCGCCGAAGAGTCCCCCGATGCCTTGAGCGAAGCCGCGTCCTTGCGAATCGCCTCCACGTAGGAACCGGTGAACTGCCGGGACGGCAGCAACGCCAGCATGTTCGGATCGCGGTTGAACATGGCAGCGATTTCGCTGGTCTTGCGCGGCTCCTCGCCTTCGAGGCCGTACAGCAGCCGCATCACCGTCCGGTCGGGTTCCGGCAGCTTGTCCACCTGTTCGTCAATGTTGCCGATGACTTCCTGTTTCAGGGCTTCGCTTTCGGGGGACTCCGTCCGGTCGTCCGACAGCAGTTCGTGCTGATCCCTTTCCTCGTCGTCGACAAACGTGTCCAGGCTGGAAGGGGCCTGCCGCCCGTACGTCTGGAGTTCCTTGACGTTTTCCTCGACTCTTCTCAGGTGTTCCCGGTCCGTGGCCGAGGCCTGTTCCCCGTCGCCCCGAAGCCTGGCCACAACATCCTCCATGCCTGATTCCGCTGCCAGCAACCGGAGGGCCACCTCGCCTACGGTGGGTTCCCGCCCCAGCTGGTTCTGCAGCTCCTCGGCCGCGATGCGGAAGTGGCGGATCTCGGCGCGCTTGTGCACGGGCAGGCGGATGGTTCGGTCCTGGTTGGCAATGGCCTGTTGAACAGCCTGCCGGATCCAGTAGACCGCATACGTGGACAGGACGGTTGTGCGGTTCAGGTCGAACTTGGCAATGGCCTTGAGGAAGCCCAGGTTGCCTTCCTGTTCCAGGTCGCTGAGCGTCATGGAATTCAATGAGGATCGGTATTGCTGGCATACCCTGAGCACAAGGCCCCGATTGCGCGTCAGAAGGGTTGATTCGGCTTCCGACTTCTTGGCGACAAGCAGTTCCTTGGCGGTCTTGTCGGGCGCGTCCGGATTGGCCTCCAGCCACGCCTGGGCTTCCATGCCTTCCTGTACGGCACGCAGGAGTTGGGTCGTCTCCTCCCGGCTAAGCAGTCGGTCCTCGGTGTTTTCCTGAAGGCTGACGATGTCTTCGATGTCCTCGGCAATGGCCTGGACCTCCAAACCTTCCTCCGACTGCACATCCTCGGCGGCCGCGCCAGCGTCGGAGAGCGTGATGCCGCGGTGGTGCAACTCGTCCATCAGCCAGATGAACAGGTGGTCCTCAAGGTACAGATCCAGGCCCAGATCCGTGCACTGTTCCTCCAGCCACGCCAGACTGAGCGATGTTGCCGTCACCCCGTCGAGCAGACGGACCAGCGGGGCGAAGCGTTCGGGAGTCGCGGTCATGGTATTCGAAACGAACAGACGTTCGCGGACGGACCGGGCTTGGTGCAAACCGGCATGACAGCCCCGGCACGAAACGGGGAGGGGGACTGTGGGTAAGGAGGGACTCGAACCCCCGACCTCACGGATGTGAACCGTGCGCTCTAACCAGCTGAGCTACTCACCCGGAATGCACATTTTAGCAAACCTGCAACAGCCGTTCAGGGTTGCCGCGGCATAATACGAGGATGCGGATCCATTCTCCTACGCACCGCCCGATCTTGGCCCGCCTTCCTGTCAAACCGGCCCGCGCCCGCGATTTGTCCGCCGGCCGCCATCCCCTGCGGTTTCTGCTTGCGTTTCCCTTGCTGCTGGCGGTTTGCGGCGCCCTGGCCGGACTGGCGGTGCCACCGGTCGTGCCCGAAGACCTGACGGTCACCGCCGACAGTTTCTTCCGCAACTATGTGTTTGTGTGGCTCGCCGAGGTGCTGGAGACTGCCATCTGGGTATTCTTCAATCTCGCGACACCCGTATCCTGAGATGGACAGGGCCGGCGGCCACCGAAGAACGAACGGCTGCTTTCGGGGCTTATGGCGAGCGGTAGGCAGCCAGTCCCGTGCCACAGTGCCCGGGGTCGTTTCAGACTTGCACAACTGTGGGCGCTTGTGACATAACGGCACTCACATGAGAGCCCGGCAGCAACCGGACGCTCCATCGGACAGGCAATCAAGCTCCCGGGCCGGCAAGGGCGGGGCCCTCGGATCCCGTCCCCGTCCCGAACGTCCACCCCTGGGGCCAAGTTCCCTATTTTTCCATGGCCTTGAGCGCGTTGTAGACGGGCAGGGGCGTCCAGTCGTTGTTGACGATGCCCCACTGGGCCTGTTCGGTTTTATCCGCAATCACACGGAAGTTCATGTTCCATAGGATGGCCGGGCCGGACCATCCCCATTCCTTCATCATCTGAAAGGCCTCGACTGTCCAGTGCGCCTGCTCGTCAAAGTCGTTGTCATTGGCAAAGCCATACGCCTCGTGGTAGGCGCCGCCGGCCGCCCAGCCGAACTCCGTGGGCCAGATGGGCAGGTCGACGCCATACTGCAGCGCCTTGTCGCGGTAGCCTTCCATCGTGGAGCGGAAACTCCATGAATGGTGGGGATTGTCGCAGGCTCCGTTGAAGGAGTTGCCCGACTGGACAATGGCAGCGCATGCGTTCTGCCAACGCACATTGGCCGGCACGTTGTAGCCGCTGGGGTGGGCGCCGATGGCGTCCACGTGCCCGGCCAACCCGTTCGCCAACATCTGTTCCAGGTAGGTGATGTCGTCCACTGCCTGAGGAGGGACGTTGCCGGCCGGGGTCAGGGCCCCGCTGATGACGTACATGGAGGGACAGGCTGCGCGGATGGCCTGCGATGTCGGGATGAGCAAATTGACATAGTCGGCTCCGTTCAGCGGCAGTTGGCCCCATTCGCGGTAGAGGTTCTGTTCGTTCCAGACTTCGATGGCCTTCACCGCCGTGCCGCAATACCGGGTGGCCATGGCGGACATGAAGCTTGCCAGGTCCTGCGGGTTGGCCGGGGGACCTTCCGCGGCCGCGTCGAAGTCGGGTTCCCGGGCCCAATCCGGCGTGGCCACCACGCTGAAGAGAAGGTCGATGTCGCTGTAGGTGGCGCGGCTCACGATCAAATCCAGATCCCGCCAGTTGTAGCTGCCCTGTTCCGGTTCGGTGATGTTCCAGCGAATCTGCTGCTTCAACCAGTTGAAACCGAGGTCTCGCGTCGCCCACATGATGTGATCGACATCCACGCCGATCATGTGGGCCTGGGTGCCGTACCCGAACTCGATGGGCGGCGGGGCGTCCGGCATGGGGCCGCGCTCCAATGTTGACGGCTGTGGAACGTCGGCGGAGGCCTGGGGCAGCTCCCTGAATCCGGCCTGTGGTTCCAGGGCCCAGCGTGCGATCCAGGCCGACGTACCGTCGAGATCCACCCTGAGCCAGTTGCCGCTGCTGTTTTGCGCGGTTACCCTGACCTGTGCCTGGCCTGGCAACCGATGCACCAAATGGTAGAGATAGTCCGGACCCTCGACTGCCTGGATGGCAAACCGCGTCGTGGTGAGTACGCTGAACGGGCTCGGTGTCGGTGTCGGCTGGTCGGCCTGTTCAACCGGCGCCTCCGGCTGCTCGGGGGCAGGTTGTGCGGGTTGTGCCGGCTCCTGTACCGGTGTCGCCGTAGGAGGTACGGAGTCGCGGTTGCCGCCGTCGCGGCCGCAAGCAGCCAGACTTACAGCCAGTAGCAAGGACATGCACAGGACAATGGAACGACTGGGCGAGAACGAGGTCTTCAAGGGAGTCTCCAGGGAGCGACGATGAAATCAGTTTGGTCCATTGGGTGCCTGGAACGACGACACCCCCATCACTTGGGCATTGCCTTGAGGCTGTCATAGACCGGCAACGGGTTCCAATCGGGCTTCACGATTCCAAATTGTTCCAGTTCGGTGCCCGGGGCAGTGACGCGGAAGTTCAGGTTCCACAGGATGGGGGCCGCCACCCAGCCCCAGTCCTTCATCATTTGATAGGCTTGGACCGTCCAGGCGGCCTGTTCCTGGTAGGAATTGTCAAGGGCGTAGGCATAGTTTGGGTGTCCTGGTGGTGATGCCACCGCCCAACCGAACTCGGTGGGCCATATCGGAATGGCCGGATTCACGGCTGCCACCGCTGCCCTGTACTCTTCCATCGTGCTTCGGAAACTGAACGAACGGTGGGGCGTGTTGTTGTTGCACCCCGCGTCGAAGTTTGCCATGCCTGTGCCAACGATGACCGAACAGTAGTCTCGCACGGTGGCTTGGGGTGGTATGTTGAAGCCGCTGGGATGTGCCCCCACGGCATCGACGTAGTTGAGCATTCCCAACCGGATCATCTCCTTCAGGTACTCAAGGTCGTCAATTGCCAGGACAAATCCGTCGGGTCTCCGGTTGTTGCCGGCGGGAGTCAGGGCACCACTGACTACCAGCATGGACGGGCACTCGGCTCGGATGGCGGCCGAAGCCGCCTTGAGCAGTTGAACGTACTCCGCCGCGCTGACCGTCACGCTGCCGAGTTTGTTGCCCCATTCGTAGTGTAGATTCTGTTCATTCCAAATTTCGATGGCCCGGATGTGCGATCCGCAGTATCGGTCCGCCAGACTTCCCACGAATCGGGCAAAGGTTGCGTTATCCCTCGGCGGACCGACCTCGTGCAAATCAGCCCCTGCTTCGCGGGCCCACCCGGGTGCCGTCAGCACGCTTAGAAGCACCGAGATGCCTTGTTCTTCGGCTTCCGTACGAATCCAGTCCAAATCATCGATATTTTTGCGCTCAAGGTTGCCCGGTTGGGGTTCGAAGTCTTCCCATCTGACCTGCTGTTTGACCCAGTTGAAGCCCATTTGCTTGGTCGACAGCATCGATCGGGCGATCAGGCCGCCTCCTCCCAACATGTGGGCCTGGACACCGTAACCCCACAGGGCCGAAGCGGACGTGGACGGACTGGCGGCGGGACTGGGCGATACCGGCTCCGGTGACACTGAAATCACAGGCAGGCGGTTGAGAAGTTGCCCGCCCTGGATCCACTCGCTGTTGGCAGGGGCGTTTACCCATCCGACCGGGCCGGTTTCGTCTTCAATCTGCAGCCAGGTGGTTTCCCTGTTGCGACCTATGATTTCGTAGGTCTCGCCCATGGCAAGGCTGCGCTCCAGGACATTGGAGTTGATGCTTGGCAGCCGGTGTGCCTGGATGCTGGACCCGGGTCCCGGTACCAGGATTGGCTTGTCCAGCGCTTGCGCCGTCGGTTCAGTCAGACTGGTGACCGTCACGGTCCTGGTATCGGAGCCCGGAAACGTCTGTTCGCCGATGGCGATGAGGGCTTCCACCTGATAGGTGCCGGACTCCTGCAACGGGAATGCCTTGCTGGTTTCCTCGATCGGAGCCCAAAGGTGAGCCTTGTCCTCGCCTGCCAGCGAGATGTTGAACTCAACCCGGTACTCGGCAGGGGCCACCACCAATTCGGACGGGGCCGACTTGAACTCGGCCATGGCGTCCCAAACCGCCGGATCGATATCCAGATTGTTCGCTACGTCCAGGACCAGGTTCAGAATGTTGTGCCTGGCCAGGATGCCGAGCTTGGCCCGCAGGGCTGTGGCATCGCCCACGTACACTTTCTGAGAACCACCGGCGCCACCCCTGGTGGCAAGCGTGTACTGATGCAGGATCGGGTCGTAGCGCGGCTCCTCCGCGAGGGTGCTTCGGTCCAACTGCATCATCAGGTTGTCGCCGACCGCATCGACCGCCAGCGAGCCCTTCATCAGGCCAATGGCGGACGAAAACGGCATCATCGCCAGTCGCGTGTCGGAAACCCCCACGGAGTCGGCATGCAGGGCAATGGTCAGCTTGGATCTTGGAATGCGGCCGGTCGCGTACATCAGCAGCGACTCGAAGGGATAGGAGCCGGGCCTGAAGTCCTCCGGCTCCAGCGGTGCCGGGACCACGACCTGGTCGGCGAATTCGGCCAATCCGGTCCAGTCGTAGCCCAGGGTGTCCCATTCGGCCTCCGAGACCTGCCGCGGGCGTTCCACCTGGACAATCAGCCTGCGGGTGGGATCGTCGGCCTTCATCTCGGCCGCCAACCCGGCCACAAACGCCGTGAAGTTGGGGCCGGCCTCGGGCTGCAGGGAAAGGCCTCCGTAGTTCAGGTACAGCCCGTGGAAACCGTATTCCCTGACCGCGTCGAGGATGGAGATGGACTGGTTCTGCAGCTGGCCGCCACTGGACAGCATGTTGATGAGAAGGTCGGCTCGCACCGTGCCGTTGGCTTCCATATTGCCGATGCCGAGCAGGACCGGTTTGGAGGATGTGTCCACCGGTGCAATTTCGCCCTCCAGGCCGCCGTCTCCCCTCAGCGTGCTGAACGCGACCCCGACCCGATCGACCACTTCATGGGCGGTGCCGGGTGCCGGCAGCTGGTCGGCGGCCATCAACAGTGTCAGGTCCGGCAGCAGGGAAATGTCATCCTGCACCAGCAGCAAGTTGTCGGGCACATGATCCAGCCGGGATTCGATTTGCAGCGCCGACCGCACGATCGTTGACGGCACCGTCTGCCAACGGCCATCCCTCCATGTGACCAGCTTGAGCCGTTCAAAGGCCGTGATTTCTTCCGGAATCGGCATTTGAATGGTGGTGCGTTGGCTGGCACTGCCCCGGAAGTCAATCAGGAACAGGCTGCTCTTGGCCTTGAGACCGACCATGCCCAGCGCGTCGACTCCGGCTTGGAACCGGGAGGCATCGCCTCGCATGTTTCCCAGATTGTCCATGGGAACGCCGGTGAGGGCCACGCTGGCGTCAGCGGTCATGTCCTCCGGCAGGAAGATCACGGCGATGCCCCTGGTTTCATCGGTGGTCAGGCCCCCCTGCAGGCCGATGTGCGCCTGATTGTCTCCAAGGTTGGGAAGTCCCAGCTCCAAACCCAGGCGAGCTGGAAGGTTGAGGGGCGGGAGGATCAGCACGGTCACTGCCAGCAGGACCAGCACGACGGTGGAGACCGCGCGCAGCGAACCGTCAAAGAATTCCTTGAACATGCGGGAGGGTCCGTGGGGTTGGGGGAGTCGCGGATGGAGGAAGCCGGCCTAGACGGCGCCATGTCGAAACTGCCGGCCGGTCCCGGGGGCCTTGACGGGCCCCCTGTCTGGGCGGGCAGCTTCTTCACGAAAGCGGAACTGTAGCCGGTGGCAGCCGATGGTCAGTCTCTGGCGCGGGGTGAGCGGCGGGTCATTGGCAATGCAGGACATTATATAGTCGCGATCCGGGCTCAGTCCGGGTCCACTCCCAGTGCACGGTGCCCGCAGGTTGGATCGCCTCGGTCGAATGCTCCTCCGGCATGTGGCCGGCAGGGGGCAACTGACGACATGTAATGCCTATGCAGTGTACCCAAGTTCCGCGGCGTTCCATCCCTGGGTCTGACCGGTCACCGCCAAGCGACTTGACTCCCTGGCTTGGGGTTGCATACACTCCCCGCAAGCGCGGCGGCTGAATGCCTGCGTTGCCCACAGTCTGCGCTCCCCAGTTAGGAGATTTTCAGTCCATGTACTCCGCCGAAAGTCGCATCATCAAGGCCCGACAGTACTTTGAGGAGCGTGATGAGCGAATTCGCGTGGAATCGTTAAGGTGCACGTTTGAGGGTGAACACTCCACTCACGTGATCGAATACGAAAATCACGTGTGGAAGTGCGACTGTGAAGAGTTCCTGAGAACGTTTGTCTGTGCCCATATCATGGCGATCGAGAAGACTTTGGGGGCCGGTGTCTCTCCGGCCGTGAAGCCGGAAGCCGCTTCCTGATCCACCGCGCGTGGCGGTGGCCTCCCGATGCGGTGGGCCAACGCGGGTTGGCTCCCAGGGGATTGAGCTGCGTCCACGTCCGTGTCCCTGATTCAGAGCCGGCAACGGGACGGTCCGCCACCGGCTTGGCATTGAGCTGATGGCCCGCATCTCCATTGTCGGAACCGGTTACGTCGGGTTGGTGGCGGCAGCCTGTTTCGCAGACCTGGGCAACCGGGTGGTCTGCGTCGACATTGACGCCGACAAAATCGCCGCCCTGCGGTGCGGAAAGGTACCCATTTGGGAGCCCGGTTTGCAGGAGTTGGTCGCGCGCAACACTGCAGCCGAGCGTCTGTTCTTCACCACCGACTATCAAGATGGGCTGGCGGGATCACAGTTCATCTTCCTGTGTGTGGATACGCCGTCGCTGGATGACGGCCGTCCCGACATGCGGCGGGTGGAGGCGGCGGTCACCTCCATCGCGGCATCCGTAACCCACCCGGTGGTCCTGGTCAACAAGAGCACGGTTCCGGTTGGGACCGGCGAATGGGTCGAGGAGCGGCTGGCCTCGGGCAAGCTGGCCGGCAGTCCGGTGTCGGTGGCCAGCTGCCCGGAGTTTCTGCGCGAGGGATCGGCGGTCCAGGACTTCATGCGTCCGGACCGCATTGTGATTGGCTGCCCCTTGCCGGATGTGGCCCGCCGGGTGGCCGATCTCCACAAGCCGCTGGCGGCACCGTTGGTGTTCACGGACTTGCGAACCGCCGAACTGATCAAGTTCGCCAGCAATGGCTATCTGGCCACGCGCATCAGTTTTGTCAACCACATTGCCCGGCTGTGCGAAGCCACCGGGGTGGATGTTCAGGATGTGGCGCGGGGCATGGCCCTGGACAGTCGCATCGGCGACGGATTCCTGTCCCCGGGCCTTGGATTTGGCGGCAGCTGCTTTCCCAAGGACCTGCGGGCCCTCAGGTACCTGGGGCGCAGCTATGGGATCGACACCGCGCTGCCGGACGCGGTCCTGTCCATCAACCGTGCGGCCCGCGCATGGGTGCCGGAGCAGGTGCGGGCGCTGTTGGGGGAGCACGTGTCCGGGGCCGAGATTGGCCTGCTTGGCCTGGCCTTCAAACCGGGCACCGACGACCTGCGCGAAGCGCCTGCAATGGACATTGCCAGGGAGTTGCAGCGCGCGGGCTGCACGGTCAGGGCATACGATCCGGCTGCCCTGGACAAGGCCTCGGCGCTCCTGCCGGAACTGGTGCCGGCCCGCAACGCGTGGGAACTGGCCGAGGGCGCCGATGTCCTCGTGATCTGCACCGAGTGGAACGAGTTCCGGCACTTGGACATGCAGCGCATCGCGTCGATCATGCGACGCCGAATTCTGCTGGACGGGCGCGGTGTCTGCGATCCGGCGGCCATGCGGAAACTGGGCTTCGTCTTTCGCGGCATTGGCCGCGGCCAGGCATGGGAACGGGGAGTGGGGCCGCGTGCTTAGGACCGGGGTCGACCTGCTCAGCCTGGAACGGTTTGCCAAGGTCCGCGACAGGTTTGGCGAGCGTTTTCTGAACAGGGTCTTCACTCCCCTGGAACGGGAGCAGTGCGGTCACAGTGTACAATCGCTGGCTGGCTGTTTTGCCCTTAAGGAAGCGGTATCGAAAGTGCTTGGCACGGGGCTGTGGCGGTCTGGCGTGGCGTGGCAGGACATCGAAATCCTGCGCGATCAGGCTACCGGCGAACCGGGTCTCCGGCTCAGCGACCACGCCCGGGCCGTGGCCGAGGCGCGCGGGGTGGACACATGGTCGATCAGTTTGTCCCATGACGGTCCCTGGGTGCTCGCCTTCGTCGTGGCCATCCGGGCATGAAGATGCCGCGCCCCGTCGAACCGCAAACCCGCGAGGAAACCTCTTGACATGACCAAGTACATCTTTGTTACAGGCGGCGTCGTGTCCGGCATCGGCAAGGGTGTGGTTGCGGCCTCAATCGGAGTGCTGATGCGCAGCCGCGGCCTGAGCGTGGGCGCCCTGAAACTGGATCCCTGCCTGAACGTCGATCCCGGCACCATGTCGCCGTACCAGCACGGCGAGGTGTTCGTCACCAGTGAGGGTGCGGAGACGGATCTCGATCTGGGCCACTATGAACGCTTCATCGGCAGCAGTTTGTCGTCCCTGAGCAATGTGACCAGTGGACAGATTTACGCTGATCTGATCAGTGACGAGCGGAGTGGCGCCAAGTATCTGGGCGGCACCATTCAGGTGGTGCCGCACGTAACGGATCAGATCAAGGCGGCCATTCGCGACGCGTTCCGCGACGACGATCCGGATGTGGCGTTGATTGAGATTGGCGGTACCGTCGGCGACATTGAGGGACTGCCGTTCCTGGAGGCCATTCGCCAGATGTACAGCGAGATCGGACCCTCAAACTCGCTGTTCGTGCATGTGACGCTGCTTCCGTACCTGCAATCCTCCAAGGAACTCAAAACCAAGCCCACACAGCACAGCGTGAGGACGCTGCGCAGCAACGGCCAGCCGCCCGACGTCATCGTCTTGCGCAGCGATCTGCCGATACCGGCCGAGCTCATGGACAAGGTGGCCTTGCACTGCGATGTGGCCCGCGGCGCGGTGATTCCCCTGGAAACCGCATCGACCCACTACAGCGTCCCGCTGGCGCTGGAGGAAGCGGGGCTGGGCCGGTGGATTGCCGATCACTTCCGGCTGCGTCAGTACCGGGCTCCCAGCGGCGAACTGGAACATCTGCAGGCCTACGTGGATGCCAGCACGGGGGACCATCCGCCGGTGACCATCGGCATCGTTGGCAAGTACGTGTCCCTGGAGGATGCCTACATCAGCGTCAAGGAGGCACTGGATCATTCATGTGCGGACCTGGGCCGCCGGCTCGATCTCAGATGGATCAACTCCGAACTGCTGGAAGAGGCGGATCCCGCGGCGTACCTGGAGGGCCTGGACGGCATTGTGGTTCCGGGTGGCTTCGGCCCGCGGGGCATCGAGGGCAAGGTGGCCGCGGCCGCCTATGCCCGGCGCAACCAGGTTCCGTATTTGGGGTTGTGTCTCGGCATGCAGGTGATGTGTCTGGAACTGGCGCGCGATGCGCTCGACGCCCCCCAGGCCAACAGCACCGAATTCGATCCGCTCACGGCACACCCCGTCATCGACCTCATGCCGGATCAGGTCTCCGTGGTCGACAAGGGCGGCACCATGCGGCGGGGCAGCTACCCGTGTCGCCTGGAGGAGGGGTCCATCGCCGCCGACGCCTATGCGCGCCTGGGGTTGGGACCCAACATTACCGAACGCCACCGCCACCGCTACGAGTTCAACAACAAGTATCGGGAGCCGCTCGAGGAGGCAGGCCTGAGACTGTCGGGCCAGTCGCCGGACGGCCGACTGGTTGAGATTGCGGAACTGGAAGGCCATGCCTTCATGGTTGGCTGCCAGTTCCATCCGGAATTCCAGAGTCGACCGACGGAACCACATCCGTTGTTCCGCCGGTTTGTTGAAGCGGCAGTGGAATATCCGGACGCTTCCCTGCGGGATGAGGTGGCCCAATTGCTCGACGTTGGCGGTGGTGCCGACGACTAGCATTCCATTGTTTCGCGCAGGGGACCGTTGTCCGTGCAGCAGGCGCCTGTGCCCAGACCAGGATGGTTGACTATGGCTGGACATTCCAAGTGGGCGAACATCAAGCGCCGCAAGGGTGCCGTGGATGCCGCGCGCGGCAAAATCTTCACGCGCCTGACGCGCGAAATCCAAGTGGCGGCACGCGCGGGCGACGATCCCGACGCCAACTTCACACTGCGCCTGGCGGTGGAACGGGCGCGGGCGGAGAACATGCCGCGGGACACGATCGACCGCGCTATTCGCCGCGGCGCCGGCAAGGACAAGGACGCCGCCCAATACGAGGAAGTAACCTACGAGGGCTATGCTCCCCACGGCGTGGCGTTGCTAATCGAGTGTTTGAGCGACAACCGCAATCGGACCATCGCCGAAGTGCGACGGGTCTTCAACCGGGCCAATTCGGCCTTGGCCGAACCCAACGCCGTGGCCTGGCAGTTCACGCGCCGCGGCCTCATATTGGTTGAAGCGGACGCAGGGGAGGCCGAGCTCGACGGCGAGGACGTGTTCATGGAGGCATTGGAGGCCGGTGCCGAGGACATCGAGGAGGATGACGGCACGTTCGAGATCTACACGGAGGGCACCGAGTTGGCACAGACCGCGGACAACCTGCGCCAGGCCGGTCTTCCGGTTCGGTCCGTCGAGTTGATCATGCACCCCAACCAGACCATTGACCTGGCTCCGGGCGATGCCATGACCGTTCTGCGGATGGTGGAGGCGCTGGAGGACCTGGACGATGTCAAGCAGGTGTTCCACAACCTGGCCCTCAACTCCGAAGTCCTCACGGAAATGGCCGGCTAGGGTTGATGCATGTCCCTGGTTCTCGGCATTGACCCCGGCATTGCCCGGTTGGGTTACGGTCTGGTGCAGGAGCGGCCGGACCGTTCGCTCGGTTTCGTGGACTGCGGAGTGATTACGACACCCGCGGACTGGGATCTAGAGGACCGGCTGCAGGAAATCAATGTGGACATCGGTGACCTGCTGGACGAACACAGCCCTCAGGCCGTTGCCATGGAACAGCTTACATTCGGCCCCAACAGTCCGACCGCCTTTGCGGTTGGCTGCGTTTGCGGTGTGGTCATGTCCAACGCGGCCAGTCGCCGGATGAAGGTATCGCTGTATGCACCGAAGCAGGTCAAGCAGCAGTTGACCGGAACGGGTCGGGCCGACAAGCAACAGATACAACAGATGGTCCGGTTGACCCTGAGCCTCGACGCGATTCCCCGCCCGGACGACGCGGCGGACGGGTTGGCGGTGGCCCTGTGCCACCTGTACCGGCAGAAATTCCGGACGGTGGTGCTCGATCAAAGCGGGGGGCCGGCACGATGATCAGGCGGTGTGCGGGAACGGTGGTCGGAGCCGACGACAGCAGTGTGCACATCGCCTTGGCTTCGCTTCCTGATCTGGTACTGGAAATCAACGTGCCCCAGATTCATCTGTCCGGCTTGGCGGCCGGCAGTGAGGTGGAACTGCACACTTACCTCCATGTGCGGGCGGAGGAACTAAGCCTATACGGTTTCCCGTCCGAGGGGGAACTGAGGGTGTTTCAGAGATTGATCAGGGTCAGCGGGGTAGGGCCGCGCGCAGCTTGCAGCCTGTTGGGCTCGCTTGGCCCCGCGGAACTGGTCCAGGCGATCCTGTCGGATCAGCCCCAAATGATTGCGCAGGCTCCCGGGATTGGCAGGCGCACGGCCCAGAAGCTCATTCTGGAACTGAAGGACCGCGTGGAGGATCTGGTGGTTGCCGCGGAGATGCCGGCTCCCGCCGCGGCACCCGATCGGGAACTGATTCAACTCCTCGTGGACATGGGATTTCCCGTCGCGCAGGCCAGCCAGGCCGTGGCACAGGTTTCGGATGATGTCGAGGCGATCGAGGACCGCCTGAAGGCGGCGCTGCAACTGCTTGGCTAACGACCTATGCCCAAATGCCGCTTGACGTTGGGCCACGCACTTGCCGGACAGGTTTTGTCGGGAGGTAGCTGGCACCGGCTTTGCGTTGAACCAGCGAATGGTGACACCAGAGGATGAGGGTATGGCAACACCCTCTGTACATACCTCCTGACATGGTGTCATCACGCCCTTCGGCATGCGTTGTCGAATGATCGGGCGCGAGGATGCCGCGGCGTGAATGTCCCGTCGGCAACCGGTTAAGGAGCAGCCGGTTCAGGCTGGGCCGATACACAGAACTGGTGGACCTGGGCAGCCAGAAAAGCTACCCCGCCAGCGGTACCGGCCACCAGGATTACGGGTATCACCACAGGGGCAGCAACGGTGCTCAGTGTGAGCACTCCCGGAGCCAGGGTTGTCAACAGTGAACTCCCACCTACCAGCAAAAAGCTTGAGCCCGCGGCAATGGCGGCATCCAGTGCCACCTGCCGAATGGCTTCATCCGTGGACATGCGCCCGTGGTGCCATTCCATGAAGGTAATCCCACCGCTCACCGGAAGCTCAAGCACAACCCCGGCCAATCCTCCTACCAAGGCGTTCCTAGTGGCTGTCTTGAGTGCCGCCTTGCGCGCGGTGGCCCGCAAGGTCTTGCGCACAGCCACCATGTCTTTCAATGTGCCATCAACGGCTTTCCGGGCGCGTTCAATGTCCTTCTCCGTTAAGGGATTGGGGAGCCGCTTCGGTTTGTCGCTCCGTTTCTCCCAGATGAGATCCGCGTCGTCAGCCGTCACCGCGCGGCCTGCAGTGTCAGACAAATCGAACAAAGTTACAAATTCATCTACTTGTCCCCATCCAAGATCGCGTATCTCACGTGGTATTTTCTCGTACAACGACTTTGCTTTGTATCGGCTATGTTGTTGATTCGGCGAGTCAAGGTGAAGAAACTTTCCAAGGCGGTCTGGATTCTGGGCAATGGCATACCAGGTTCGATTGGACCGCGAACCGGCCTGCCTGCCGATTCGCCTAAGTTCCCTTCGTGCCGCGTGCACCTCTTGATCGATCATCCGCCGCGGTCCACGATCCACATTCAGCTTGGGGTCCTCCCACACCACGTTGTCCAGGTGCCTTTGCAGGTCCGGGCGTTCTATGACAGGAACGATGTGAGACAGGTGGACTTCGTCCAGGAAAGTCTTGACCGCGTCAGGTCCCTGAATACGCACTCCCCTGGGAATGGTTTTGTAGAGGTCCTTGGCTTCGATTTGCGTGCGGTATCCGGTTCTCAAACCACGTTGTTTGAGGTTGTGCAGGAACCCTGGTTCGTCCATGAGGGCATACCAGGTCATACCGCTGCGCGTCGTCGCAAACCTGGCGGCCTGTCTTACGGCTGTCCTGGCCCGGCGCACCTCGTCGGCGGTCATCGGGCCGACGCGGTCTACAGCAGTCTCCAGGGGCTCCCATACGGCGTTACCCGGGACCCGCGCCAGTGCCGAGAACGTGGTCACGGGCTGGCGGTAGGACAACTGGAATGTGTCAAGGAAATCCCGCACCGCGGCATTGCCCTGCACGCGGATGGATGGCGGGACAGTTAGGTACAGGGCTTGTGCTTCACGGGCCGTCCTACGGGGCAGACCCACCGGGATGCCCCGGCCTGAGAATCGCTGGCGCAGTAGCGGATCCAGCGTATCCCATGTTCCGCCGGGCCGTATCGGTGGAGGCGGGGTCTGCAATCTGGGCAGAACCTGCCGGCCGCCCACATACAGTCCTGCCACAAGTCCGGCCAGGACAGGATCCGCCTTCAAGACCTCAAGGTCTTCAATGTAGGTTTCGACCAAAGCCACTCTGGCAGCCACGATGTCCGCCGCAGTGGGTGGCTCGAATCCCCGCGCCAGTGCGCGGTCGGGCGATTCCCATATGCTGTTGCGGGCACCGGTGGCCACGGAAAGAAAGTCCGCCAGGGGGACCTTCCTCGACACGGTATGAGTATCCAGGAAATCCCGGACTGCCACGTTCCCCTGGGCCCGCACTTCCTCCGGAATGGACCGGTATAGGGCAACGGTTTCGTCCAGTGTGCGAAACCAGGAGTTGGGTGCCAGGCCCACGAAGGCCAGACGCTGTTGCAGGGATGGGTCCAAGGTGTACCAGGAGTTGCCATGTATGGTGAAATCCGGATTTGGAATGGAGGTGGTCGTCTCAAGGGTGTGCCCCCCTGCTGTCACAAGGTCCGGGGCCGTCCCGGCCTGGGCATCGGTTCCGGTGGCGCTGACGGAATTGAGTTCCCAGGTCAGGTCAGTCGGAATGTTGGCCAGGGCCAAGAATTCGGATAAGGGCCGTTTGAGGGAAAGGCCAAATTCCGACAGGAAATCCAGGACGGCATCCGGCCCCAGCAACAGTACTGCCTGGGGAATGGACTGATAGAGGATAGGAACGTTGATCGCCACCGGAGCCGACAATGTCTGTGCCAACTGATCAAACGGGAGGCTGAACTCGGGATCGTCCTTAAGCACGACCCATGTCGCCAGGGGCATGGCATCCAGGGCCACCCTCAACATCTGGGACTTGGCAGCCACAAACTCCTCGGCTGCCACGGAAGCGCCATCCCTAGCCCGCACCGTTGCATGTTTTTCCCAAAGGTATGTCTCGAATGGCACCTGGTGTCCGGGTTCGAACGCTGCTGGAACCGGATGCGAGATGGTGTAGCGATCCAGGAAATCTTCGACTGGGATCCGACCCTGAACCCGGATCGGAGATGGGATCGACCTGTAGAGGGCGATGACCTCCGAAGGCATCCTGTCCGGCTGTTCCGCCGTCAACCCCAATCGGGCCAGTCGGCCGCGGATGGTTATCGGGATGTCCTCAAGCATCGGTTGCGGAGTAGCAATTTCAGGCACATGTCCGAGTGCAATTACGCCTTCCGCGGCTTCGAACTGGACACGCAGTACCTCCTCAGCAGTGGCTATTTCGGCAAGCGTCATGGCACGCGGACCGCGGGCGTCGGCCAACTCGCGTGACTCCCATACCAGGTTGTCCAGGGAGGTAGCGCGCGACAACAACCAAGTCGGCGAAACCTGGAGTACCGTACCCGGTGTATGTACGGGATTGTTGGCAGCTAGGAATGTTCGCACCGCGTCGGGGCCCGCGACCCGCACCCACTCCGGCAGCGACTCGTACACCAGTCGCAACTCTGCCAGCGAACCGTTGAAATCGGAAAGGGCTTGTTCGCCAGCCGCATACAACCACGTCAAGGCTTCACGGTCTTGGAGGAGCTTGTACCAGGTTTGGCTGGATGGAGTCCCGGCAGTCAGGCTTTTGGCCCACAGCGCGTGTTCGGCCACTGCCAGGTCCTCGTCGGTTAAGGGGCCGTCCTGCCGGCTAGCCTTCAACAGTCGATCCTCCCACACGACATTGCCCAGAGTGCTCGCCAGTTGTGGATCGTCTGCTGCCGGCAGTCGGTAGGACAGGTCATGGACTGCGAAGAAGTACAGGACAGCCCAAAAACCCTCATTGCGGAAGGTTGCGGGAATTGTGCTGTACAACTCAAATGCTTGTGCCTGAGTACGGGTACCGCTGGTCAGTCCCAGAAATTTGAACGATTCAATGAATTCGGGATCACTATTGAGAACGTACCAAGTCTGGTTGGAGGTGGAGGCGGCGGCCTGGCCTGTCCGAATCAGTGCGATCGTCGCGGTAGCCAACTCCCCGGCAGTCATGGGGCGGTCGCCGCGCGCCTCGTGCACCGTCCGCAACTCCCAGATCAGGTTATCCGGGCTATCGACTTCACGCAGGATGTCCGATGGCGGAACCAGATAGGTCAAGGTGTGGTTGTCGAGAAACTCCAGCAGGCGCGCTTCGCCCAAGGCCCGCGTAGTGCCGGGAATTGCCTCGTACAGGGCTTCCGCTTCTTCCTCGGTTCTGCGGGGCATGTTCGGTGCCAGGCCCGCGTCGAAAAACCTTTGCCTAGTGGTGTCATTCAGGAACTCCCACTCGCTGACATCGACAACCTCCAGTTCAATTTGATCGTCGTCAAGCGGTGGTCCGGAGTCGCCGCTGAAACGGTCCCGGATTTTGTCGAGCAAGTTGGTGGCTTGGTCCGTCGGTTCGAGCACCCATGTTGCACAGACATCGGCCATCCAATCAACGCCTTGGTCAACCCAGGACTCGTCTTGGGCGGAGCTGCTGCAGGCATTCGCCGCCAACACCGGGGCATTCAGTAGTGTCCAAGCCAAACTCGCACTCAAAACAACGGCTGCGAAACGGGTTCCCAACAAACTGCAGAGACGCAGGGGCGATCGCGGACGAAAAGGGCGCTGTATGCCCGTTGCCTCAGGAGTTGGAATCGTGTCCGGCCGGCCTGGCGAGTTGCAAGCGGAATAGTTGGTCGAACACCGAGGGGTATGGGTCATGTTGGTACCGATGTCGTGGGGCAAAAAGTCAAGTGGGGTGTACACAGTCGCACCCAATCGTCCGGGCGCGAGCACGGATCATTTGACTTCGCATGGAGCCAAACGTTGCAGACAGGGCACGTTTATCTCAAGTACGGCGTCTAATCCAAGTTCCCTACCCAAATCAGCAGAGCGACGAGGGATATGCCGCGCGTACCGAAGATGGCCGTACTGCGACATCGTTGGGTTGTAACATCTTTCATGGCGCGGCGAAACCCATTCCCGAAATTATCATATTCCGCGACATGGATCCGGGTCTCATTTCGGTTCCCGTCCGAGGAAGATCACGGAAGATTCTGGCTGTCGATCGTCGCTGGCAGCACAACCCTGTCGCCTTGAATAGCCACGGGACTCAGGGCAAGCCAGGAGGATCCACGCGTTTGGCGGTACTTGGTGCCTGGCACTGTGGACAAGTCACCGAACCCAATCGGCAAGAATTTTGACAGCGCGCGGCACCCGGACATAGGATTGCATGGGCAAGCAAGTCAATAGCGGCGGGAACTACATGGCGGACGTAACCAGCCTGCGCAAGGGCAACATCTTCGTGGAGGGCGATGTCCTCTGGCGCGTGATGGAGTTCCACCACATCAAGATGGCCCGGGGCGGCGCCACCATCCGGCTGAAGGTTCGCAACGTGCGGACCGGCTCCCTGGTCGAAAAGACCTTCAACAATGGTGCCAGGGTCGAGGACGTGAGGCTGGAAGGCCGCACCATGGAGTACCTCTATCCCGAAGGCGACCAGTACGTGTTCATGGACACCAATACCTACGACCAGGTGTCCCTGACGCAGGAGATCCTGGGTGAGGCCTTGAACTACCTGTCCGACAACCAGACCCTGGAAGTCGAGTTCTACGGTGAGGAGGCTTTGGGCGTGACCCTCCCGACGACCGTGGACTTGCAAGTCACCTGGGCTGAAATGGCGGTCGCGGGCGACACCGCCAACAACCCGACCAAGGCCGTGGAACTGGAATCGGGACTGAAGCTCCAGGTTCCCATGTTCGTCAAGGAAGGCGACACCATTCGGGTGGACACCCGCGACGGACGGTACGTAACCCGGGTATAATCGCTGGACAGGCGATCATTTCGCCGCTGTAGCTCAGTTGGTAGAGCGACGCTCTCGTAAAGCGTAGGTCATCGGTTCGAGCCCGATCAGCGGCTTTTTCGTCCTGGCATCCACAACAGGTTGTTCGTTAATTCAGGGAAGTGGTCCATGGCCCGCATGGTGCATTGCGTCAAGCTCAACCGCGAGTTGGAGGGGTTGGACAAACCGCCCTACAAGTCGGAGATCGGCACGCGCATCTACAACGAGATTTCGAAGGATGCCTGGCAGATGTGGATGACCCAGTCGGTGATCCTGATCAACCACTACGGGCTGAGCCTTGGCGACCCCAAGGCACACGACTTCCTAATGTTGCAGATGGAGGACTTCTTCTTCGGTCCGGACGCTCCCATGCCGGAAGGCTGGACCCCTGAAGGAGTACCGGGCTCGGGCATCCCGCAGCAATCCAAGTGATCGCCCTTCTAGTCGGTGTTCGGTCCGCCGGACTCCTCCGGCTGGGAACGAGACCTGCATGAGCCATCCGCCCCGCGCCCCAATTCACGCGACGGCCGGACAGCAAACACCGTTCGCAACCCTTGTACGCTAAGTCGTCGGTGTCCAATCTGTCCGGACTGTCGAACCCGCGTCTTAACCTGTCGCCAGCGGGATTTCCGGTTCGATGCGAATGTCCAGACATGCATGCGCGTCGCGCAGGGCCTGCTCCACGGATTCAGGGTCCGGACCGCTGGCGAAGATGAAACCCAGATAGCTGTTGCCTTCCGGCAGCGCCCGCAGGCTGGTACCCGACAGGGCGGTGATTTCCACGTCGTTCACCAAGTCGCCGGCTTCGGCGTTGCAGATGCCGTCCACCGCGCACAGAATGCCGGATTCGGGGATGGGGATCATCATGACCCCCTGGGAAGTGTCGCGATTCCGGAGCAGTGACAGCGGCAGGCCGCAGGCCTGTTGCAATATCAACGCCTCAAGCGATACCCCCGCATCAAAGCGCAGCGTGCGCGAGCAGAGTCCGCCGATGGACCTGCCGGCCAGTTCCAGAATCCACACCCCCGCATCGTTAATCCGCATCTCGGCATGGATCGGCCCGAACCCCAGCCCCAATGCCGCAGCGGCCTGTTGGGTGGACCGGTGTACTGCTTCCTGTACGTCGGCAGCCATCCGCGACGGCGTTACATAAATGGTTTCCTCGAAGAAGGGGCCCACCAGGGGATCGGGTTTGTCGAAGATGGCCAGAACCGTCAATGCGGATCCGTGGGCCAGCGCTTCGACGGCCACTTCAACACCCGGAATGTAGCTCTCCATCAGGAAATCGGGACGGAGTTGGCCGGGACCACCGCCGATGATGGCAGTGAGTCGAGCTACGGCCTTCGGCAACTCCTCCGGGTTGTCGATGCGCATCACCCCCTGGGAACCGTTGGCCCCGAGTGGTTTGATAATCAGCGGGAACCCGACATCGGCGGCCGCGTTCAGGGGATCCATGTCCGCTGTCACAAGCTGGAACCGAGGACAGTTCAGACCACCCTCGGCGAGCACCTGTCGCATGCGGTGCTTGTCGCTGGCCGCCAGCGCCGCCTCGGGGGAATTGTGTGGCAGGCCCAGTTCCAATGATGCCGCCGCAGCCAACAGGGATCCACTGTCGTCCACCGCCAGGATGGCGTTCAATGGGAGTGTTCGGTGTAGATCCCCGATGAGATCCACACAGGTTTCGACCTCGGCGAATGGAAATCCACGGCCGTGTCTGCCGTCGCCGGCCAATTCCCACGGCATGTCAACCGCTGTCGATGCGCGAACTCCCAGCTGTGCGGCGGCGTCCAGGAACGGTCGGAGCCGGTAGGAGCCCGGTGTCCCCAACAACAGGACGTGACCGGCCTCAATCTGGTCCGGTGCGGGGACCGGCAGGTCCATCACGATGCTGCCATGCGGCGGGTCATGGACCGGTTTCGATTGGAAGGCAAAGGCTCAGGCGGCACTGGCAGTCGCGAGCTTGTGGGCAAACTGCTTGCGGAACTTGGCAACCTTGGGTTCGACCACCGCCCTGCAATATCCCTGGTAGGGATGGTTCGCGTAGTAGTCCTGATGGTATTCCTCCGCCTTGTAGTAGTCGCACAGCTGCACAAGCTACGTGACCATCGGCATCGAACAAATTCCTTAGTTAGTGATCAGGTCCATCATCGCCTGGGCCGCGTTCCGTTGTGCTTCCGAGTGATGGAAAATCGCGGAGCGGTACTGCGTGCCCACATCCGCACCCTGTCGATTCAGGGAAGTCGGATCGTGGATTGTGAAGAAGACCGCCAGGATTTCGTCCAGTGGCGTCACATCGGTGTTGAACGTTACCTGGACGACTTCGGCGTGACCCGTGCGACCGGTGCATACCTGCTCGTAGGAGGGGTTCGCAACCGTGCCGCCGGTATAGCCCGATTCGACGTGTTCCACTCCTTCCATCAGCAGGTATACCGCCTCCAGACACCAGAAGCAGCCGCCGCCCAGTGTGATTGTGTCCTTCGCCATGTTTAAACTCCCTGGATCTGCCCCGCCTTGCGGACATGGATCGCGACTGTTCCGTTGGTCAAGGTTACCTGCGGGACTTTGCCCTCACCGGCTGGCTTAGTATCGGTCAACCGCAAATCGGTGCAAAGGGTTTCCGCCCGCAACCATGTGCCGTGTTCGTCGATGATCCGGGCCAGTTCCGGATCGTCGGAACGCAGCTCCAGATGGATCCGGTCGGAAATGGCCAGATCCAACTCCTTGCGCCTCTGCTGAACATGGCGCACCAGCTCCCTGGCCAGCCCTTCCCGTTGAAGTTCCGGTGTCAGGTCCGTGGCGACTGCCACAAGCCTGCCAGGTCTGTCGGCCACGGCAAACCCGGCCCTTGGGGTCTTGCGTACTTCAACCTCTTCGGCTGCAATCTCAAATGTGTCGGAGTCGATGTCCAGGGCAAGGGACCGACCCCCGGCAAACGCGCGTGCCAGTTCCTCCTGATTCATGGCGGCCATGGCGTCGCGAATGCGCGGATAGCCTGCGCCATACTTCTGACCCAGCTGGCGGGGGAGCGGAAACACTACTGTTTCCTGCAGGTTGTCCGTGGACTCGAGATTGATCCTCTTCACGTTCAGTTCATCGCACAGGAGTGGGCTGAAATCAGCTACGGCCTCGCGCTCCTCGGGCGAGGCCAACTGGACCACCGCCGCTGCCAACGGCGTCCGGACCTTGATGCCTGCACTCTGGCGGGCCGCCAATCCGAGGCTGGCCACGTCCTGGACTACGGACATGGCGGCGGTCAGCTCTTGGTTCTCAAGGCTCTCGTCGACTTCCGGCCAGCGACAGAGATGGACCGAGATTGGTGCGTCCCTCCCCGTTTTCGTCGCCAGGTTTTGGTGGATGGCTTCCGCCACAAATGGCGCTGCGGGTGCGATCAGACGCGACAGGGTCACGAGCGTGGTGTGAAGCGTCTGCAGGGCTGCCGCGTCGCCGTCCCAGAACCGGCGCCGGTTCAGTCGGACGTACCAGTTGGACATGCGCTCGACAAAACGCACCACGGGCCGCGTGCAACCGAGCACATCGTAGGTTTCGTAGCTGTCGGTCACGCGCCGAACCAGGCTCTGCAACTCGGCCAGCAGCCACCGATCCAGGGGATGTTGGCTGGGTTCGGGTGCGGCTTCGGGTGTCCAGCCGGCCAGGTTCGCGTACGTGACCTGGAAACTGTAGCTGTTCCACAGTCGGTTGAGGAACTTGTTGACGGTTTCGGCCACCAGATCCAGGCTGAAGCGCCGGCTGTTGCCGGGCGGTGCCGAACTGTACAGGGTCCAGCGCGTGGCATCCGCGCCGTACCGGTTCATTACGTCCCAGGGATTGACCACGTTGCCGAGGGACTTGCTCATCTTGCGGCCCTCGGCATCCAGAATGTGGCCCAGACAGATGACATTGCGATAGGCCGGTTGGTCGAACAGCAGGGAACTGATTGCGTGCAACGTATAGAACCAGCCGCGTGTCTGGTCGATTGCCTCGCAGATGAAGTCCGCCTGCCGGTGGGTTTCCCACTGTTGCCGATTGGCAAATGGATGGTGCCACTGGGCAACCGGCATGGCTCCGCTGTCAAACCAGCAGTCGGCCACTTCGGATACCCGGCGCATGGTGCCGCCATCCGGAGCGGGCCAGGTGATCTCGTCCACAAAGGGCCGGTGCAGGTCAAGATCGGTCAGGTCCCGGCCGCTCAACTTCGACAATTCGGCCACGCTGCCGATGCACACTGTGTGGGTGCTGCCCGGTGCGTCGCTACGCCAGATGGGCAGCGGTGTGCCCCAAAAGCGATCCCTTCCCAGGGCCCAGTCCACGTTGTTCTCAAGCCAGCGTCCAAAGCGTCCGTTCTTGATGTGATCGGGATACCAGTTGACTTCCCGATTGAGCTCCACCAGGCGCTCCCGCAAGGCACTGGTGCGGATGTACCAGGTTTCTTTCGCATAGTACAGCAGCGGTGAATCACAACGCCAGCAGAACGGATAGGTGTGCCGATAGGTCTCGGCCTTCAGCAACAAACCGCGCGCATCCAGGTCCTGGATGATGCCCGGGTCCGCGTCTTTCACGAACTGTCCGGCCCAGGGCTTTACTTCGGCCCGGAAGGTTCCATCCGGCAGCACGGTCTGGATTACCGGCAATTCCAGTTGCTGGCCCAGCGCGAGGTCATCGGCGCCGAATGCCGGCGCCACATGCACGATGCCCGTGCCGTCGCCGGTCGTCACGAAGTCGGCTTCGGCCACGTAGGCATGGTTTTCCGACACCGGCAGGAAGGAGTACAGCGGTTCATATCTCCGTCCCACCAATTCCGATCCCTTGCACCGCGCCGTTTCCTCGAAACCTGCCGGCAGCACCGCCGCCAGCCGTTCGGCCGCCAGCCAATAGCGCTCGCCCGATGCCGTGCGCACCTGCACGTAGTCAAGGTCGGGCCCCACCGCCAGTGCCGCGTTGCCCGGCAGGGTCCACGGCGTGGTGGTCCATGCCAGGAAGTACGTTTCCTCTTCATCCACCAGTTGAAACTTCACATAAATGGACGGATCCTCCGTGTCGTCCTTGTAGCCAAGGGACAGTTCGTGACTGGACAGCGGCGTGCCGCAGCGCGGGCAGTACGGCACGGACTTGAAGCCCTGGAAGAGCAGGTCCCTGTCCCACAGTTGCTTGCAAATCCACCACAGGGACTCGACATATTCGTTCTCGAACGTAACGTACGGATCGTTCATGTCGACCATGAAGGCCATGCGTTCCGTCATGGCTTCCCAGTCGCCAATGTATTCCGACACCGATTCCCGGCAGAGGCGGTTGAATTCGGCGATGCCAAAGTCTTCGATGGCCTTTTTCCCGCCCAGGCCGAGGGTCTTCTCCACTTCGATTTCGACCGGCAGTCCGTGGGTGTCCCAGCCGCCCTTGCGCAGTACGCGGTAGCCCTGCATGGTTCGGTAGCGGGGAAACATGTCCTTGAAGGCCCGGGCCAGTACATGGTGGATGCCCGGCGGGCCGTTGGCCGTCGGCGGACCCTCAAAGAATGTGAAGTCCTCCCCGTCCGCGCGTTTCTCTTGGATGCGTTCCAGCAGGGACAGGTCGCGCCAGCGTTTCAGGATGTCCTCCTCCATGGCGGCGTAGTCAATCCCGGCGGCTACCGGCGCAAACATTGCCTTCACGTCCGATTTGCTCATGTTGACTCTCCTGTCAAGGCCCAAAAAAAACCGTCTCCCTGTCAGGAGACGGCAAGGCCGCGGTACCACTCCAGTTCCCGGGTTCACTCCGGACACCTCAAGTGCCTGTCCCCGGCCACAAGGCCGGATCAGACTGTGCTGCTAACGGGCACAACTTCGGCGGAGCCTACTGCAGCCAGGCTGGTTCGGTCCGCGACTCGGAAGGGATGTTCGCATCGGCCGAGCGACACCGGTTCACACCACTCACCGGATTCTCTGAGGCGCCGGCCACGCGAACCTGTCTTCGTCGTGGTCAGTGGCCCAAGTATGCGGCCGTTCCGACGACCTGTCAACAATAGCCGGATTGAGTGATCCTCCCTGTCCGAGTGCACAATGCGGTTTTCGGATCAGCGAACATCAGGCGCGGCAACAATGAACAAGCTGAGGATGCTCGTTTCGGTGGCGGACAAGGAGGGCATTGTCGAGTTTAGCCGGACAGTGGAACCCATGGTCGGGGAATACATTGCCAGCGGCGGTACCGGCGCCGTGCTGCGCGGTGCCGGGTTGCCGGTTACATCCATCGAGGACCTGGGTGCCCACGCCGAGATGCTGAACGGGCGCGTGAAGACGCTGCAGCCACAGATCCATGGTGGGATTCTCGCTCGGCGGGATGCGGCGCACCTGGCGGAACTGGAAGCCAACAACATTCGCACCATCGATGTGGTGGTGGTCAACCTGTATCCCTTTGAGGAGACCGTGACGCGGG